>JAYVCO010000544.1:0-14494 GCA_043749935.1 Planctomycetia bacterium | reverse complement strand
CGGCCGACGACGTGGTGGATGAGGTCTGTCGTAAACAACGCGCGGCCGAGCGTCCCAAGCCACAACATAAACAAGTTTGGGCTGAGATGACGCGGGCCGTCGAAGGAGAAAGCTGCACAGGCCGCGAGCGCACCTTCGCCGAGTTGGCGATCGCCTGCCACCAGCGCGATCCCAAGCACAGTAGAATGCTGGTCTGCTTGATGGACGGCGAGAGGGCGCTATGGGATGTGGCGCGCGAGTGGTTGCCTCGTGCCGTCGGAGTTCTGGACTTGTTCCATGTGTTGGAGCGTCTGTGGCAAGCGGCGTACTGCTTCCACGCCGAACGGAGTTCTGAGGCCGAAGTGTTCGTGACAAACCGCCTGCGAATGCTCTTGCAGGGCAAGGTGGGCTACGTGATCGGCGGCTTGAAGCGACTGCGCGACGAGCATGACCTCAAGGGAGAGAAACGGAAAACTCTGAATGCGGCGATTACCTACTATGAGAACAATCGCGACCACATGAAATACGATGAATACTTGGCCGCCGGCTATCCAATCGGCAGCGGCGTGGCGGAAGGGGCCTGCCGCCACTTGGTGAAGGACCGACTCGAATGCACCGGTATGCGCTGGACCGTGAACGGCGCCCAAGCAATGCTGCACCTGCGCGCCATCCACCTCAACGACTGTTGGGATGATTTTGTAAACTACCGCATTGAAGCTGAGCAAACCCGGCTATACCGGCGCTCTGCGGCATAGAGAAGTGCGACTTGCGCCCAACTGACGTGGATCGTTTCTGGCAGCGTTGGCCGAGTGATTGGGAGCCGGCCAACACGCAAGGCGGCCAGAAATGCCTGGAGAACCGCGGCAATCCATCGGATAACTTTGTTGTGATAGTCGACGGGTCGCGTTCGATCGTCTACGGTTTCTATTGGTTCAATTTCTAGGTTCGGCCAGTCCACAACGAACCGGCAAGGCACCCCTGTCTGGCAACAAAGAAGCCGGACAGAACCCGACGGGCGATGATGCGGCTTTTTCATGTGCCTTGCGCCCCTGATATAATTCGAGTATGAGCTAAGGCATGGGAGATTGACCATGTTCGGATTCGGTTGGATTGAACTCCTAATAGTTGCAACAGTAGCTATTGCCCTTTTCGCCTGGCGTTTGCCGGAAGTAATGCGGTCACTCGAACGCGGGCCTAGGGGCGGACAAGGACCATTACTCCCTGGCTCTGGTTGGGTCTATCCGCCTGGAAAGCCGAGACCGCCCTTCGATGACGAGCTTAAAACTTCTAGGCTATTTATCGGTCTGTGTGTTCTGATAGTTGTGGCGGTAGCAATCGTTAGCTGGTGGCTCAAGCCATGACCCTCGCCCCTCCACGCCGCTGGTTCCGGTTCAGCCTCGCGACGCTGTTCGTGGTGGTTGCGGTCTCGGCTTGCGTGGCCTGGTGGGCGAAGGATTCGTGGAATAAGGACCCCGATGAGTGGATCCATATTGCGATAGTTGGTGATCCGAAGACCGGTCACGCAATGGTGGAATTGCTAACAGCAAAGGGCATTGAGAGCGGATCTGAAGGATCGGTTTCTTATTATGTTTATGTCCGCAGGCGGGACGCTCCGCGCGGCTGTGAGCTGATTCGCAATGCCGAATCAAAGCTCGGACCCTACCAGAATTGGATCGCGGACTACTAGCCCCTCCCTTTCAGCAACACACTAACCACCCAGTACCGACTTCCCAGTCTTTGATCCCTGCCCCAAAACGCCGCTGGGTTTTTTGTTTGCTGACAATGTTCGTGGTGATGACGTTGTCGGGCTGCGCCGTTGGTTGGATCTTCTATCACCTCGAATGGATTAGGCAGCGACGCGCAGTGCTGGAACGCGACGACGTGGCCGTTCCAATTATTGACTTCGTCACCAAAGAGGCGTGGGATTACCCGCCCTGGCCGCTCGGGTGGTTTGGCGCTCAAGCAGCAGGCCACCCGGTGTTATTTCTGCCGACTGACACATCTGATGCGGAGTTGGCTCGCGTCCAAGCGTTATTTCCCGAGACTACCGTGCATCGCCATTCGATCGCGACTAGCCCATCAACAACTACACAGTAGCTATCGGAGAGCCGGATTGCTCGGACACAGACCGCCAAGCATGAACCCCCCTAAAAGCAGCTGGCTCCGATTTAGGACGCGTTGTTGGGCTGCCCTGAACTACCGCTTAACCTCGCCAGAATTTGATCGGCGGTTCAGCAGACGGCAAGGGCCGAGACCTTTTTCGCTACGCAGACTCATCGTGCAGCAGATTATGGCGATGGGCTTGCTTGCAATCATGTTTTGGAAGTCGGCATCGCTGACCGTGCTCGCAGCCTTTTTCTGCATAACCATCGTTTCCACGGTGATTGAATGCTCGCCTCTTTGGAAAGCCAAGTGGAGAGCATGGCGATCAACCCAATAACCGCCACGACCCACTGGCCGGAAAAACGCAGCGAATTCATAGCGCGGTTCAAATGCGCGTTGCTACAATCCAGGCTCAGCCAAATACGGAACATGCCCGTTGGGAGATCGGCAATGTACGTCGCGGTTACCGGGTCGCTGCGGTGCGGACGGCACGCTGTTGGGGTCGGGACGGCGATGGCGACGTTGGTCGCATTGGCCTGTTTCAGTAGTTCGCTTGCGCTAGCGATCGATGCGCCCACGGCCATCTTCGTGATGAAACTCGATGGCACGCAATTGCGCAAGCTGGCGCAAGTCGAAGGCTTTGCCAAACATGGCTCGCCGCGCTGGTCGCACGACGGCAAACGATTGGCGTTCGATGCCTCGGATGGCCCGTTCAATACGGCCAAGTCGTTCGTCATCAATGCCGACGGCACCGGGCTGGTTGAAATTGGCGACCTGGGCATGCCCGACTGGTCGCCCGACGACAAGCAACTGGCCCTGTCCTCTTTCGGCGGCAAGCAACGCGCCGGGACTTGGGTGCAAAACTTCGACGGCCAAGGGCGCGACTGGATTTCCGCCGGGCTCGCGCCGCGCTGGTCGCCCGATGGAAGTCTGTTAGCCGTTACCAATTTCAAGTCGATCTCGATCCTCAACCTGGTCGACGGAGGCGAGCGAAGCCTGCTCGAGCAGCCTTTCGACGACGTGACCGGCGGCTTCGACTGGTCGCCCGACGGCAAGCGGATTGCGTTCCTCGGCTCGCACAACAAGCGCCGCGAGCTGTGGATCGCCAGCGCCGAGGGCGCCGGCACAGAATTGACTCTGCGCCTGACCGGCAGTTTGAATGGCTACCTCGCCTGGTCGCCCGACGGCAAGCGGCTGGCCATCAGTTTCAATCGGCTGATTCAACTGATCGATGCCGACGGCAAGCGGCCGCCCGACGCGATTCCTGGCCAAGAAGCGAGCAACCGCATGCCGGCCTGGAGCCCCGACGGCCAATGGATTGCCTTCTCCAGCGATCGCAAATCGCTTGCCGCGCCGCTCAAGCTCGCCGGCAAACGGACCCTTGAGCTCAAAGAGGTCACGCGCCACGCCAAGGGCTCGATCGTTTACGGGCTGGCGTTTACGCCCGACGGACGTCGCGTCGTGATGGGAGGAGACCCGATTCAAAAGGGCCTGCAAGTTTGGGATATCGCCTCGAACGAGACCAAGGACTATGGCATACCAGGCCTGTTCATCGCGATCTCGCCCAACGGCAAGCAAGTCGCCACGTCGGGCATGAGCGCCGAAATTCAACTGCTGGACGTCGATTCGGGCGAAGTCACGCGCGAGCTCAATCATGGCCACGTCGCCGCGGCGCTAGATTTTTCCAAGGACGGTGGCCGGCTACTCTCTGGTGGCGTCAATAAACTGTTGCACATCTGGGACGTGAACTCTGGCGAGAAAATCGCCACCTTCAACGGGCATACCGAAGTGGTCAGCCGCGGAATGTTTTCCGCCGATGGCAAGGAAGGGATCTCGGCATCGCTCGATAAAACCGTGCGCATTTGGAATGCCAAGACCGGGCAGGAGCGATTGAAGATCGAACATCCCGCGCCCGTCTGGGCCTTGGCTCTGTCGCCCGATGGCCGCCAGATTCTGACCGGCACCGGCGGCCCGCTGCGCGGAGACCCTTTGGCTCTGCTGATGGATCCGGGCGAGGACAACAAACTGCGGCTGTGGGACGCGACCACTGGCAAGTTGATTCGCGAAATGCCGGGCCACGATTACGCCTCGTTCCTGGCCGATATTTCGCCCGACGGGCGGCTGGCCGTCACCGGCGGCTGGGACGGCACGGTCCGGCTGTGGGATCTGGAGACCGGCGACCAGTTGAGCAAGGTGGAAGGCAAAAGCGGCGTGATGTCGCTCGCCTTCTCGCCCGACGGCCGGCAAGTGATTGTCGGCGGCGGCGTGACTCGCATGGCCAACCAGCGCATCGTGAACATTCCCGACGAGCAAATCCGGCTCTACAAACTGGCCGAAGTCGCCAACGAACCGCCGCCCGCCGGCGAAGCCAAGTGATCGCGGGGCGACGCAGTGGTCGCGCGCGGTTGTCGATCCCAAGCAGGCACCCGCTGGATCCGCGCGCCGAGCGTGCCGCGTCGAACGTCCGAGTAACGAACGTTCTTGGTCAATCTCTCATCGATAAGCCAGGATAACATCCTTCATCTACCTTCATCTCCAAACGGCGTGATTCAAACTCTTGATGCTGGCCGCCGACTTCGGCTACCCCAGTCCGTCACAAGTACCTCTCCGCGTCCGGCCCCTAGTACGAAGGGCCGAAGCCGGGCGAGGGTTGTCACGCGACGGTAAGGAAATTAGTTCCGCCCAGCGGATTGGTATCTGCGCGATTGCTTTCCGCTACTTGCCGCCGGGGGCGGGGCCGATGAAACCACGTAAGGCGATGAAGAACCGCGACTTATGTCACAGTCGCGGGCGGTTCGAGCATTTATTCTCAGCCGGATCGAAAATCCGCGTGACAATTCCGCTTGGAAATCGGCCTACTAGAAGTAGTCAGTGCCGGGCGACCCTTTTCGACCCACTGGCCGCCGCGATTCGAGTTTGCCGAAACCGTTACCTATACTGTGACCGTGACTAGCACCCCTCCATCGACGTTGCCCATGAACGCGCCCGATCGCTCAGCGACACAACTTCTGGAGATCGCCAAGCGTGTGGGACCCAGCGCGCTCGGTTTGCTGTTGGAGCTGTATCGGAACTATCTGCGAATTCTGGCACGCTCGCAACTCTCGCCCGAGCTGCTGCCGCGTGCCACGGCGTCGGATGTCGTGCAGGACACCTTTCTCGAAGCCTATCGCGACTTTGTCCAATTCCGAGGCAACACTCCGGCGGAGTTCGTCGCCTGGCTTCGCAGAATTTTGGTGAGGAACATCGCTCGGCTAGTCGAGCATCACCTGATCACGCAAAAGCGTGACGTCCGCAAGGAAGTCTCACTCGATGCGATCGCCAAGGCATTTGATCAGTCGACCTGCCGCTTGGACCAGGTCTTGGGAGCGGCGGTGCAATCGCAATCCGACCGAGTCCAATCGTCGGAAAGAGCCGCCCTCGTGGCGGACCACTTGGCGAAATTGCCGTCGCAGTATCGCGAGGTGTTGGTGCTCCGCCATCTCGAGGAACTTCCTTTCGAGGAGGTCGCCGAGCGGATTGGAAAAACCGCGGGCGCGGCCAGAATGCTGTGGATCAGGGCCATCGATCGTTTACGAGAGTCGTTGACCGCCGAGGGCATGTCGTGACTACCGAACATTCGACGCAAATCAATGCGTTACTGGATGCCGAGACCGAGCTTGACCCGGAGCTTGCCGAAGTCCTCGAAACTTACTTGACGGGCCTCGAGCAAGGTTTGGCGCCCTCGCGCGAAGCGTTCTTGGCCCAACATCCGCGGCACGCAGCCGAGTTGTCACGTTATCTTCCCTGGGTCGAGTTGTTGTTCGAAGCCAAGCCGCGCGACTCCAGCGCGCCCGCAAATCCGCCGATGCCGACCAGGCTAGGCGATTTTCGCATTTTGCGCGAGATCGGCCGCGGCGGAATGGGCGTCGTGTACGAAGCCGAGCAAATCTCTCTCGAACGCCACGTGGCGCTCAAGGTACTGCCGTTTGCCTCGATGCTCGATGAGCGGCAATTGGTGCGTTTCAAGAACGAGGCCCTGGCCGCGGCCCAATTGCACCACCCCAATATCGTGCCGGTCTTCGCCGTCGGCTGCGCTGCGGGCCTGCATTTTTATGCCATGCAACTGATCGAAGGCCAGACGCTCGAACACTTGATCGACGAGTTGCGCTCGCAGGCTGCCGATGCTCCGGCCAGAAACTCGACGGTCCGCCTGGCCTCGGCCAAAACCAGCGCCAGCGGCTCCGCGTCGCTCGTTCGTTTCCGGACATACGCGCAATGGTTCGTCCAAGCCGCCGAAGCCTTGGATCATGCCCACAATCAGGGCATCGTGCATCGAGACGTGAAGCCTTCCAACTTGATGCTCAGCACCGGCGGCGACCTGTGGGTCACGGATTTCGGCCTGGCCCGGTCCCAGCGCGATGCCTCGATGACCGCCACGGGCGACTTGCTGGGAACGTTGAGATACATGAGCCCGGAACAACTAAAAAGCAAGCCGGGCATCGTGGACCATCGCACCGATATTTATTCACTCGGCCTGACGCTGTACGAGTTGATTTCGCAGCGCCCCGGCTATGACGGACAAACGCAGCACGAATTGATGCGCCAGATCGAGAACGACGAGCCTCCATCGCTCGTGCGGCTAGACTCCCGAGTTCCGCGTGACTTGGACAGCATCATCTTGAAGGCCATTTCGAAAACGCCCGAGGCGCGCTATGCTTCGGCCCAGGACATGGCCGACGACCTGCGATGTTTTCTGGCAGGCCGGCCGACGCTGGCGCGACCGGCCAAATGGCGCGATCATTGCGAAAAATGGGTTCGCCGGCACGCCCGGCTGGCAGTCTCGACGGGGCTCGCGCTGGTGCTGATCGTGGTGTGCGCGATGGCCAGCGCGCTGCTGGTCTGGCGAGCGCAGGGCGAAACGCAACAAGCTCTTGGTTTGGCAAGCGACAACCACCGCCGCGCCGAGGAGCATTTGCAAGACGCTCGCCAGGCCGTCGACGACGTATTTACCGGCGTCGCCACCGATCTTGCCGAAATTCCCGGCGCCGAAAACGTTCGACACCAGTTGCTGAATCAAGCGCTCTCCTACTATCGGAAGTTCACCGCGCAAGCCGCGACGAACCCGAGTGTGCGCGCCGAGACCGCGGCCGCCTACTATCGTTGCGGACAGATCAGCGAGATGCTGGGAGACGACGAAGCGGCTTGCGCTGCCTATGAGCAGGCCAAAAGAGCCTGGTCGGCAGACCCAACACAAGGCGATGAGCCGTTGCAATCTCTCGGCCTGTGCGAGAATAACTTGGGACTTATTTATTTACGAGCCGGCCGGCTCGACGAAGCTGAAGCCCACTTACGCAGTGCGCTCGACATGCAGCGCAAACTGGCCGGCAGTCGACCGGACGATGCGGCCGTTCGGAGCGGCCTGGCATTGGGTTACTCCAATCTTGGCATGGTGCTTGGGCAGAGCGGCCAACTGAACGATGCGCGAGCCTGTTTGCAGACCGCACTCGACTTGCAGTCGAGCGCTGCGTCCCCCTCTGTCCAGATGCGCGGTGATCTGGCAGCCACGTATAACCAACTGGGATTTCTTTCCAGCTCCAAGTCCGTTGCCGAGGCCAAAACGGCCTATCGCCACGCCTCCGACGAATTCGAGCGCCTCGCGAAAGACGAGCCTCACGTATTGCGATGGCAGGCGCAACTAGCGACGACCCTCAATAATCTCGCAGCGCTCGCCGCTCAGGCCGAGCGTCTCGACGATGCGGAGGCCGACTATCGCCGCGCGGTCGAGATCCAGCGACAACTTACATCGCGCGCTCCGCAGGTTGTTGCGTATCTACGAGACCTGTCGGTTTCCCAAAACAATCTAGGGTACTTGCTATCTCGAAAAGACCAACCTGAGCTCGCCGTCGAGCATTTCGAGGGTGCCCGGGCGAACTTGTCTCGCCTGGCGCGCGCCCACGACAAATCGCCCGAGTACGCCAGTCGCTTAGGGGCCGTCTGCAACAATCTGGGCCTGGCCTTCGAAAACCAGAACCTGAATGACCGAGCGGAGGTCGCGTTCAATGAAGCGATCGAGTGGCAGCAAAGGGCGCTGACGCTGTCACCGAAATGGCGCCAAGCGCAGACCTATCTCGATGCCCACACGGCCAACCTGGCCCGCGTGCTTCGCGCAGCGGGCCAACTCGATGGCGCCGACGAACCGCAGGGTCAGCGCGAGTCAGCCGCAGTGCTGGCGCTGCCAGCCGAAATTGAACAGCCATGACTCCTCGAACAAAGTGGATGCGATGATGAACAGCAGACCAAATCAGAATCGCCTCGGGCGTCGCATCACATTCGAGCTTTGCGAACCGCGACAGATGTTGAGCGCGGCGCCGGTCGATTATTCAGAGACAGCATTCGCTGTCCACACTTTCGAGTTGAACTTGACATCGTTCACGACTTTCGTGTCGAACACTGGAAATGGATTTTCCGATGGTCAGTTCATATCCCTCAATGACTCAACGGTCGCATCCGTGCACGGCAACATGTACGGGGGAAATACTCTTTCTTTTGGTGATGCGTTCTCTGATTATTTTTTGCTGCAAGCAACACCACACGGCATTCCTCAGGCTGCTTACAACGGAGCTTGGCAAGTCATCCAGCCGCCCCAGCTCGACCCCTTTCCATCCGGCCTGCCGGGGTTTTCGCCCATTCGTCATGACGCGGCCGAGTCAGCGTTTGTCTCGTTTCCCATCAGCTCACCCGTTTCCGTGAATTCAAACGATCCAGTGACCTCGCTGCTTTCCTCGAAAACCTCCGTTTCCGGGTCGACCCTCAAATCTGAATCGTCAGGCAACGTGGCCGGCGGCGGTACGCGAGGGCAATGGTTGTCGGCGACATTTTCGCCTGTTGAACAACACCGTCTGGACGCGACAACGGTTGACGCCGACTACGAGCAAACAATGGCCACGCGCGATCCAAGATCTCGCTTCACGCTGGAGCCAACGCGCGTCACCAGCCAGACATTTTGTGTTGTTGCTAATGCGCGCTCCTCCGGCCACGGCGACAAGGCCGAGCCGACAGCGAGGTCCATCCCTAGGCAACCAGATACCAGCACCGGTAAGGCGCTGCCCGTTTCGCAGCCGCGGTATAAACCCAAGCTTGAAGCAGCAAAAACGAGCTCGCCGGAAATCCGCGACGCCGCGATCCTGCATTGGGAATCTCCCTCGCAGCCAACTCTCTCCGTGCCGATACCAGCAATAGGCATTAGTGATCAGGTCGCGGCCCACCCAGAGCTATCTATCGACTCGCGGCAAGATCTCGAAGACATCGATTTCGCACCGAACAACGCCATTGTGCATTTCTTGGACGAGAACAAGTATTCCACTGGTGTCGTACTGGCGGCATTCACCACGAGCACGATGTTGTCGTATGGCACAGCGCTCGATTCGGGGCCGCGACGGGTGCGATTGCATTTCGCACGCGAGGAAGAATAGAATTCGCTCTGTGGACCTGCGGGCTGGTGCTTCGGAGAAATTGCCATGAGCGTTGCCAACACGAGTGCGGACCAGGCGTCTTCCGTTCCCTCTAGTGGCGCAGGGCCAGCTTCGGTTCGGGTCCGTTTCTGGGTGGGAGCGGCGCTCGCGGTCTCGTTGATCCCGATCTTCTTTGCGCAGGTGTTTTGGGCCAGTCTGCTGGTCACGCCCTGGTACGTCCCCATCGGTGGCACTTTGGCCGCCCTGATGGTGCTCAGTGCAATCGGTCGGCCACGAAGATGGTGGCGAATTGGCGTGGCGCTGCTCTGCGTCGTGCTCGCTGGGCTCGAATGGTGCTTCGTGCTCTTCCTGACAGTCCTGCCGGCTTACTCCGGTCCGGTGACTTCCGGACGTGCTGTCCCAGCGTTCCATGCCAGCCTGGCGGACGGGTCGGAAATTAGTGAGTCGTATTTCCAGCAAGGCAAGCCGACGGCGCTCGTGTTTTTTCAAGGCCGCTGGTGCCCCTTCTGCATGACGCAACTCAAAGAGCTCGATATGCACCATGAAGATTTTGCTCGCGTGGGAGCCAACGTCGTGGTGGTCTCGATCGAAAACGTCGAGACCGCGGCCCAGACGCAACGCGATTTTCCGCATCTGGTTGTCGCGTCCGACGAGAAGAGAGAATTGTCGAGCGCCGTCGACCTGATCAATCGAGGCTTTGCGCCCGATGGCAGCGACTGCGCCACGCCGACGATTCTACTGCTCGACGGCCAAGGCACGGTGAAGTCGCTGGTTCGCCCCACGCGCTTCATCGCGCGCCCCTCGGCAGCCGAGGTCGCCAAAGCAATTGAAGAAAAGGTTCTCAACTAACCGGCTGCGATGAGTGATTCGCGCGACTCGATTTGAGTGAGCTGCGCGCCGCTGCGACGTCCACTGGCCCGAGAACGAGTGTGGGATCCAGGCCGATATCGGCACACGGCGCGTCGGGATGCGTGAGCCGCCAGGCTAGTTGATCGACGGCCCGGCATCCGATCTCATGCGCGTGCACATCGAGAGTCACGGGCGGGGGATAAATTCCGACCAGCAGAGCCTGCTCGTTGTTGCACGAAAACAGGCTGATGTCCTGACCGAGCCGCACTCCGCGCGTGGCCAGCGCACGGCAGGTCATGGCGGCCACGCTGTCGTCCGGAGCGAAAAGCGCGGTCGGACGCTCGCGCGTCGCCAGCACTCGGTCGACCAGCTTCTGCACCATTTCCAAGTCGTCGACCGCGCGCGACGGAAATGTCCAGTCGCGGTCGTCGCCCAGGTAAGCGGTCACTCGTGCCCCGGCCTTCTGGCCATAGAAAGTAAAACTCGCTTGCCGCCGCATCAGGATTACGCTCGAAGGCTTGGGACTGATGAACCCGAGGTGGAGATGGCCTTGGGCCGTCAGATATTCGGCGGCGATTTGACCGACTGCCATATCATTGACTTGCACGACGTCGCCCCACGCCCCGTGCGGGCGTCCCATGACCCACACCGTCGGCAGTCGTCGCAGCGATTCGATCAGTTCCGGTGCCGCCTGACCGATAAGATCGCCCTGCAATGCGCCTTTCAAGATCACGCCGTCGATCCGATTCCTCCGCAGCACTTCCGGCACCCGATCTGCTGCGGGAATGTCGGCCATCAACAGGTTCGCGTGCGCGTGTCCCAGCGCTTGCTCGACTCCACCGAGCACGGCGGCCACGATCGGAATCGTCGCCAACGAACGGTGCATTCCAATCCCGAGCATCAAGACGTTTTTGCGTTCGAGTGGATTAAGGTCTGCCATCGTCGCCTTGCGTTGTCGTGGCGAGTAGCTCAGAGTTGAAATGGCCCGTTCGACCCGTTTTCGATTCGCGCTGGCCACGGAAGGGTGGCGGTGGATGACTCGACTGACGGTCCCGACCGAAACTTTGGCAATTCGCGCGACGTCTGAAATGGTTGCCAGTGCCATGTTTTGCCTTTTTCGTGGGAACATGCATTGAATATTCAAATCATCCTACGGCAAAAAAGGTTGCATTGCACGCGAAATAGTCGACAATCGTCTACAGAATGCAAAGTCTCAGAATGAATATTCAACGACGCCCGAGCTTGCTGGGGGTGCGCGTCGCGTGGGAATTTCGCGCCATTGCAATCGCACGCGCCGGCCGAATGATTCTCGCCCTGACCTTTTGCGCGATATCGAGCTCGACCCTACCTCGATCTCTTGCCGCCGCCGATCAAACCGCGGGCGAACAAATCTATCGCGAGCGATGCTCAGTGTGTCATGGCCAACACGGCGAAGGGGCGGCCGACGGATATCCCGAGCCCATCAGCAGCGGCCGATCGGTGGCTCAACTGACTGCCCTGATCGCCAAAACGATGCCGCAAGATTCACAGGAGAAGTGCCCGGGCCCGGATGCCGAGGCTGTCGCGGCGTACATCCACGAAACGTTTCTTTCCGACGCGAATCAGGGCCGTCGATCGCCCCGCGTCGAGCTCACGCGACTGACAGTCAATCAATACCGCCACACGATTGCCGAACTGCTCGCGAGCCTGCGCCATCCTGCACGCTGGAATGATAACCGCGGGCTGCTGGGCAATTACAATTCGATCGATGAAAAAGGGGACGGCAAACGGGTTCTCGAGCGGCTGGATCCTCAAATCAAGTTCGCCTTCGGCCAAACCAGTCCCGTGCCCGACAAGATGGATCCCAAGGTGTTTTCGATCTCATGGGTCGGGTCGGTCCTCGCCCCGGAGACGGGAGAATACGAATTCATCGTCCGCACCGAGAATAGCTTTCGCCTGTACATCAACGATCGCCTGCGCCCGCGCATCGATGCCTGGATCAAATCCGGCGACGAAAAAGAGTATCGTGCGACTGTTCGATTATTGGGAGGTCGCGTCTATCCCTTGACCTTGCACTTCACCAAGCAGGGACAAGGCGGCAAGAAACCGGACCAGCCCAACGCTCCAATCCCGCCCGCCTCGATCGAGCTCGCTTGGAAAATGCCTGGGCGGCTCGAAGAAACGATTCCGCAGTCTCGTTTGTCGGCGATCGAAATGCCAGAAACGCTCGTTGTCGAGGCCGCGTTTCCGCCAGACGATCGCAGCACGGGATTTGAGCGGGGCACTTCGATCACCAAAGAATGGGATCAGGCCACGACCGACGCCGCGATCGAAGTTGCGGACTATATTCGCGGGCGGTTGCGAGACTTCGCGGCCGTGCCCGAGTTGTCGGCCGAACACGCACCGGGCGTTCGCGAATTCTGCGCACGCTTTGCCGAGCGGGCGTTTCGGCGTCCCCTCACTCCCCAGCAGCGTGCCGTCTACGTCGACGCCCCGTTCGCGAGCACGCCAGACCTGGAAACCGCCGTCGATCGCTTTGTGCTGATGGTTCTGAAGTCTCCCTGGTTCTTGTATCACGAGATCAAGGGCGAGAAGGCGAAGGAGTTCAATACCGCCTCTCGGCTCGCGTTCGTGCTGTGGGATGCTCCGCCGGATGCGGAACTGTTGGCGGCGGCCGCGACGGGCAAACTCGCCACGCCGGAAGACGTATCCGCACAGGCGCGCCGCATGCTGTCCGACCCACGATTCGACGCCAAGCTGCGAGAATTCTTTCTGCACTGGATGAAGCTCGATCAAGCTCGCGGGCTCAATAAAAATGCCGCGTCGTTTCCAGAGTTCGACGCCGCGGTCGCCGCCGACCTGCGCACATCGCTCGAACTGTTTCTGGAAGAGTTGATCCACAGCGACGGCGCCGACTTTCGACAGCTTTTCTTGAGCGACGTTCTGTATTTGAACGGGCGATTGGCCCGGCTGTATGGCGTGGAGCTTCCGACGGATGCTCCCTTTCAAAAAATCTCGGTGAACGCCAATGACCGGGTAGGAATCCTTTCGCATCCTTATTTGATGGCAACGTTTGCCGACACAACGTCGTCGTCGCCTATTCGGCGCGGAGTGTTCCTAGCTCGCGGCGTTCTGGGCAGAACGCTTCGGCCGCCCCCGGATGCATTCGTGCCCTTGCCGCCGGCTTTGCACCCCGATCTGAACACGCGCGAACGAGTCGCTCTGCAGACCAAGGCGGACGCCTGCATTTCATGCCACGGGCTGATCAACCCGCTGGGATTTGCACTGGAACGCTACGACGCCATCGGCCGAATCCGTACCGAGGATAACCACCGGCCGATCGACGCGTCCGGATTCTATCGGAGTCGGGCGGGTGACGAGGTGCGGTTCAACGGTGCGCGTGAACTGGCGGCCTTCTTGGCTGGCAGCGAAGAGACACACGCGGCGTTTGTCGAGAAGTTGTTCTATTATTCCGTTCAGCAGCCGATCCGGGCGTTCGGTCCCAAGACGCACGAAGATTTGCGCGAGTCGTTCGTGCGACAGAATTTCAACATTCGCAAGCTCCTGGAGGAGATTGCAACCCGAGCAGCGCTGGCGGACCACGATCAAGAGACTTCAAGCAGTTCAGCGAAGGGAACCTGACATGCCTCGTGGAATTGGACGACGAGAATTCATTCGTAACATTGGCGTCAGCACAGCCATGTTGCCCTTGGTCATGAATCTCTCGAGCGCGCGGGGCGACGATCCGCCAAAACGCAAGCGACGTTTGGTGATCCTGTTCAGCCCCAACGGCATCGTTCCACAGACGTTCTGGCCCGACGAGGAAGGAGACATATTCACGCTCAAGGAAAGCCTTGAGCCGCTGGCGCCGTTTCGCGACCGCTCGCTGATTCTTCACGGAATCTGCGACAAAGTAAAAGGCGATGGCGATCAGCACATGCGCGGCATTGGCTGCTTGTTGACGGGCATCGAGCTTTTTCCCGGAAACGTTCTCGGCGGGTGCTCCGAACATCCAGCCGGTTGGTCTCGCGGACGGTCGATCGACCAGGAGCTCAAGCACTTTCTCCAGGGTCAGCCAGAAACGCGCACGCGTTTCGGTTCGCTCGAGTCTGGCGTGATGGTGGCCGAAAGGG
>JAYVCO010000543.1:0-2094 GCA_043749935.1 Planctomycetia bacterium | reverse complement strand
GAAAAACGACGACCGGCGCCGGCCATGGGCACAACCAATTGCATCGCTACGTTCCCTGTTCCTGCGTGGCAAAATCGCGAAACATACTGCGGGCCGTATCCAGGGGGATATCGACATACATGCCGTGGGATCGAGTAAATACAAACGAAATTGGCGCCAAGTGTGGCACATCCAGGCGATGCCAGTGGTGGCTCGGCAGCCCTAGCACGTGCCCGATCAGGCAGCGGAGCACCACGTTGTGCGTGCAGGTGACGGTGTTGCCTGGCGAGCCGGCCCAGTGCTCGCACACAAACTCCAGAGCGCGGTCGGTGACGTCGCGTGAGTTCTCGCCGCCGGGGAATTTTGGGTCCTGACCGTGGTTCCAAGCTTCGAACAGGCTGGCGTGCGATTTTCGCGAAGCGCCAACCGTCAAACCTTCCAGCTCGCCGTAATCCATCTCGCGAATCCGCTCGTCGGCGCGAACCAGCGGTAGCGACGCGTGCGCGGTCAAGGCATCGAGCGATTGACGGCAGCGGGTGAGCGGCGACGAGTAGGCGGCCTTGGGCGCCAATGCGGCGACTTGCTCAGCCAGCGCCTCCCAAATATTCGTTTCAATTTGTTCCAGTGGCGGGTCGCCGCGTCCGAGAAATACGCGCTGGCCCCGCGCACCGCGATTGGCCGCCGTCGGGCCGTGGCGGAATGCCACGTGCCGCGTCGCCTCTTCGAAAAACATGCGACGAAAGTGCGCTTCGAAACCGGCAACGAAGCTCGTCAGCTCGGTTTCCAATTCCTCGAGCGGCTCGGAAAAATCGCAGGCTACTTTTTTGGCGCGGAGCCGCCCGTAAAAACGGCGGACCTCCGCTTCCCGTTCAGGAAAAATCGCGAAAAATTCTGCCAGCAACGCTTCGCCCTTGAGCGTCAAGTTGGCGCGTCGAACGAGCTTGACCAGATTTTGCATCAGGAAACGCAGAATGTGATAGGCAAATTCGTGGCGGTCGCGCCCGGTCATGGGCCTGGTGCGTGCATCTTCGCGATAGCCCGTCGATGTGCAAACTAGCTCGCGGTAGGACACCACGCCGGAATCGAAATCGCGCAGATAATCGCGCACGCTACGCCGCGAGCTCATGAAGTGCTGCGGCTGCAAGTTGAAGACTGGATAGATCTCGGCCAGGGCCCGCTTGCGAAAGGTGGCACTACGCTGCCAGTCGAAACAGGTAAACGGACTTTGCGTGACGTGGTCGACGTGGGCGTCGCGAGAATACAACATCAGGTGCAAAACGGCCGTCGCCGGATCGTTGAACTTGAGCGGGCCAAGCGTTGAGTTGATGCGCAAACCGTATCCGCGCGCGGCCAACTCGGTTCGCAGAGCCTCGTCGAACGCGGCATTCAATTGCTCGAATCGCTGGGCATTCAAACTCTCGACGACGACGACCAGGTCGATGTCGCTCACACCTTCGAGCGAGTCGTGTTCCAGGAAGCTGCCGGTGAGCGTGGCCGACAGGATCGCGTCGTGGGCGTCGACGACCTGCCACAGCCGGCGTTGGATGCAACTCTTAAGCGACTCTGGCTTCATACTTCGCACCGGTTTGTAGGCAATGGGCGGAACGGATTGGGCTCTTGGCTCGCAGCACGGCACTGGCAGCCACCACGTATTTGGCACGAATCCGCGTGATCGTGGCAGCATTGACTCCACCGTCGAACATCACTTCGAATCCGTAGCGCGGGCGCATGCGATCGAACATTTCGGCCACGACAATGGCTTCCTCGAGAATTGGCTGTCCTGACTCTCCGGGCTGCGCAATGCCCAACACCATGACGAAATCGACGTGGGCAAGCAGCGGCAACATCCGGGCGAAATCATCCTTCGTATGCCACACGATTCCCACGCGTTTGCCCCGCAACCGGCACTCGAAGAGCAACTCGGCCAGATCGTCGTGTGCATCCACGTGAAATAGATACCAATCGACGTCGTCCCAAGTTTGCCACACCCACCGCCGAGGAAACAGCGACATAACATGCAAACAAGTGGGCGTGTCGGGCCACAAACGCCGCGCGCGACGCAGCGCTTCGAGATCCACCGGTTCGGCACCGGGCTTCATGGTCGAATCGACCAGG
>JAYVCO010000542.1:0-4082 GCA_043749935.1 Planctomycetia bacterium | reverse complement strand
TTCTAGTTCGCTGTGTACTTCAGCCTGCAAGTTTCCCTCGCCTTGGGCCGAAATAGTATTAGTGACCTGGCCGGCTTCGGCCGCTTTCAGCGCCAACTCGAGCTCCCGGCTTTCGCCCGGCTTGAGCGTACCCACTTCGAATTCCAATTCGCCACCGGAAGAATGCGACAACCCCTGGGGGACGTTCTCGCCCACGACGATGCCGGTGGCGGCGCCGGTGCCAGGATTGGAAAGTCTGATTTTGAACATCACCTCATCCCCCTTCATGACCTTCGAAGGGGCGCGAACTTCCATCGTGAGCATGGGCTTCGTCGCTAGAGTTCGCACCGAGGCTTCGGCGCGGAAGTGTAGCGTGGCGACGCTGCCGATTTCGCCTTCGGCAGTCGGCATCAGTTGCAGTTCCGCCGTTTGTTCGTCCCCTGGCTTGAGCGCACCGAGATCCCACACCAACGCGCCTTGCGGGCCGCGTTTGGCTTGGGGGGTCGTATCGATCAATTGGGTTCCTTGCGGAACCGTGTCGTGGATCTCGACGCCTTGTGCCACGACGGATCCGGTATTGCGTACTTTGATCAGGAACTTGGCTGGCTTGCCGATTTGGATTTCCGCCGGAGCCGTTTTTTCAATGGTCAACGTGGGAGCTTGTGAGCCGCTGAGTTGCGGATCGCCAGGCCGACCCGTGCCTTCGTCCGTCTCATTGGACGCCGAAGGCTCCGCGGAATTCCCGTCGGCGATGTCTCGTGGTTCGTCGGCAGCGGCGGGCTCTTCGGCGGTCGTCTCTCGTATGGCTCGTGGAGGAATGGCTCGTGGAGTTTGCCGTGTCGTCGCGGGTCGGCCATAGCGATCGACCGGTTCCCCTTGATCGGCGGCTGGTAGTGGCGATAGACGCCGCGGCTCGTCGGTGGTGTCGAGCGTTGGTCCCTGGGCGCTGGTATCGGCTTCTTGCTCGTCTAGTTCGGCGGTGGCAGCCTGCTCCGCATACCGCGAGTTTCCGCGGCTCATGCGTTGTCGCGAACCAAAGGGTTCAGCTGAACGCGTCGCTGGCATCGCCTCGGCTTGTTCGGCCGCGGCATCGGGAATATCATCCGCCACAACGCTATCTCGCGGGTTTTCGGTAGCCGTAAGCTGATCGGGAAAACGGCGCGATGGACGACCGGCCCCAGGCAGCGGTCTTGCCGACATCCGTTCTTCCGCGACGGCCTCTGAACCAGCCAGGGGAATGGGAGTGGGCGGCACGTCGCGAGCCGAAACGAAGGGAGCCGGTTCTTGCTCCTGAGCGATTGGCGTTTGCGGCGTCAGATACAGGTGCGCGGAATACACGCCGACTGATCCTAGCCCGACCACGCCGAATAAAGCCGTCATTCCCAACAAAATACGTTTCATGGTCTTTCGTCCGCGGTTCAAGATTGAAATGACGATCGAACGGCCCGCAACCAATTCGGCAGGCAGCTTGAACAAGCTATTTAACGAGACGGTCGAGACGTGATGCGCCGCCCACGAGTCCCAGATGGCCGGTAGGGCAGTTGGCGCGGCGGTGTAATTATCAGAGACGGTCCGCTGGCGGAAGGCCACTTTTGCAGCTAGCGGCACCGTCTCGGCGATGGATTGGAGTGCGAAATGCCCGCCGTGTTCCAGCAGCCATGCAAGTGCTAGCTGGCAGAGAATACTTACTCAGCTTCTGGCTGGTTCTTTGATGTCGTGAGCTCGGCCAGACGGCGCGAAATCCGTTCCAACCGCTGCAGTTGCAAACGCTGGTCGTCGCCTCGATTCCTAACCGCGGTCGGTTGCTCGAGCTGTTTGCGAGCCGCAGCGGTTTTGCTGGCCGCGAGCGAAATCGCCGGTTCAAGCGGTTCGATTGGTTTCAATACTGACCGCGCTGCGGCCGGCAGCACGTTCCAATAGAGTCCCAGATCCGCGCGCACCGCAGCTAGATCCTCCATCGCCTCGATGACCGTTTCGAGTTGGTCCGCCCGCCACTGTTCTTGTCCGTAAAGTTTCGCCAGCAGGTCGGTCAACGCCAAATTATATCCTTCGATCCGGACTCGCAGTTCTTTGACGTCGACCGGAGGCGGCAACGGACGGACCGGTTGATTCGCGTCCGCAGTCGTGGTCGGTATCGGATCCAACAGAGTTGAACCAGATCTTGGCGCCGCGGGCAATCGCCCGTGACTGAACGCCTTTTGGTGCGCTATCGCGCTTTCGAGCCAGTGGATTAGTTTGGGTTGTTCCTCCCACGGCCGCCCGGCGTCTTTCCACACACTCAATATGTCGTTCCACAATTTCAGCCGCCGCTCGATCTCCGCCGGGTCATCGGCCAGCGTCTCTTCGATCGCCCGGTGAAAAGTGCGTTCGAGATTCGCGATCGCCTGCGTTTCTTGCACGTCGATTTCCGTTAATAATTGGTGCAGGCCAGCCGTGCTCAACTGTCGGCCGTCCGCAATCCGATCGAGCACGACGCGCTGGCGGACCAGTTGTCGTTCGATTTCGCTCGGTTTCATCGTGAGCCGGCAGGCTGGCTCGGATCGGAAGCGAAACAAATCGCTCAGCCAGCGCTGTTGAGCGGCGACGTCCAACTGCGAATACTCATCTATCGCGCGCTCGAGCCGGTCGACGGCCTCGCCAGCGCGCACGTTCAGCGCAAACGTGCCGCCGAGCCCAATCGCAATCACCAGCAATCGTACCAGTGGCACTTGCGTCCCGGAGTAAATAGGTTGAAATCGAGTCCTGGACATCGGATTGTTCCATGTTTGCGCAATTATCCGTGCGCAATCTTCCAAGCAACCCTACGCTCTGCCAGAATCAAGTCAAACGGCCGAATTCGAGTGAAATGACCGTCTTATGCGTGGATTGTGGCAACCCTTGTTTTGGATCGCGGTAGCCTTGGCCGTGCCGATCGTGGCCTTTCTGTGTTTCGGCGACGTGCTGGAAGCAAAAGTAAGCGGCTGGCTCGACCCGCCACCTGGCCCGGGTATGCTCGCTGCACTGACGGTCGTTGTGCTTGCCAGCGACATCCTGCTGCCCGTGCCGTCGAGCCTGGTCAGCACGATAGCTGGTGCGCAGCTTGGCATCGTTCTGGCCACGATGGCGTCGTGGCTGGGAATGATGTTGGGGGCCATGCTGGGCTTTCAGTTGGCCAGGAGTTGCGGCCGACCGTTGGCCGCGAAACTTTCCTCGCCCGACGATCTCGGCCGCATGGATCGGCTCGCGCAGCGCTACGGCGCATCAATTCTGATTGCCAGCCGCGCCCTGCCCGTATTGGCCGAGGCGGCCGTGCTATTGATGGGCCTGACGCAACTGAGCTGGCGAAAGTTCCTACCGGCAGTGATGTTGAGCAACCTGGGCATTGCGTTCGTCTATTCGGTGCTGGGTCGATTGGCGAGCGATCGAGGCGAACTTCCTCTGGCACTGGGAGCCTCGATTGCACTTCCATTGCTGGCGACGACAATAGCACGTCGTTGGCTGCGATGAATCGTCTACCTGTGACCCGCGGCCAAAATTCGATTTCGTTCTTTTACTGCGAGTCTTCTTCATGTCCGCTCGATTGACTGCCGGCCAGCTTGAAGTTTTGGATTCCGGCGATCCACGGCTATATAGGATCCAATCCAGCGCCGCGGGTCCGCAGGGCTCCTTGCCGTTGACCGATGAGATGTTGCGAGATTGGCCTAGCGGCGACTTGTTTGGCTTGTCGCAAAACGCCGGGATGGGCTGGGAGCCGAAGGCCATGGTCGGGCCGCAGTTTCTACTGCTCAGTACCCAAGGCGGAATCCGCGCTGACGATGGCACGCCCGTCGCGCTTGGCTATCACACCGGCCACTGGGAAGTCGGACTTCTGGTGCAAGAGGCTGCACGGGTAATGAAGCAAGCCGGCGCGGTGCCGTTTGCGGCCTACTGCTCCGACCCTTGCGATGGCCGGACTCAAGGTACGGTCGGAATGTTTGACAGCTTGCCTTATCGCAATGATGCCGCGATCGTGTTTCGGCGGCTGATTCGTTCGCTGCCGACGCGGCGCGGCGTGCTCGGCGTGGCGACGTGCGACAAAGGACTGCCAGCCATGCTGCTCGCGCTGGCCGGCAGTCGAGACTTGC
>JAYVCO010000541.1:0-2703 GCA_043749935.1 Planctomycetia bacterium | reverse complement strand
AGGCTAACAACCGGGCAGCCTCCGCGGTGATCGAATTGGTTTTTGACTGTCAAAGTCTAACGTGTTTTGAGGTTTCGCCCGGCCGAGCGCCGTCACGGTTGGGGGTGAACGTAGGACGGCAGTTGTTTGTTTTTTTTCACGGACCCTTACGTTCCGGTACCTTGTAGGAGGATTCTAAATGAATCGCACGTTAGTTTTAGGCACCGCGATCTTCTTCGCGGTTGTCGGCATCGCCCTGTTGGGCGGAGAAAAGTCGGCTATGGCCGGTCATCGTCGTTGCTGTGGTTGTGCTGGCGCGCCCGCTGCTTGCAGCGGTTGCCAGGGTGGTGGTTTGTTCCATCGCAATCGTTGCAACTGCGGTGGTTCCTGTGACGGCGCTGCTGCCCCCGCGGCTTGCTGTGGTTGCCACGGTCGCAAGCACCGTAATCGTTGCTGCGGTTGTGCGGGCGCTGCGCCTGCTTGCTGTGGTTGCTCCGGCTCGGCTCCGGCTGCTGCTCCTGAAGGTGCGGCTCCCCCGGCTCCCGCTGCCCCGGCCGCTCCGGCTGCTCCGGCACCGAGTGCCTGATCGAATTGTTTTCAGCCAAACTTCCCGTTGGTTCGCCAATTGGGGGGCAATCTACTTCGATGAATTGAGTCGCGATCTGTATTCGTACTCAACTCTGAAAAGTAACGGCATTTAAGCCGGATCTCTCCTTGAGGTCCGGCTTTTTTTATTGCATCATGGCGATCTTCACGTCTGGATCGCCAAACGGAGTGAAAGGTCGCCTTCGGCCGCCTGGCTGCCGATCAGCACCCCAGCCTAGCGCGGCGATTGCCAAAGCAATACAAATCCGAGTTCTCGATGGCCCCTGATCCCCAACAAGCTGGACCCAAACTGGCGTGGAGTCCGGAAGTGCGCAGTTGGGTCAGTCTCTTGCTGTTCATGCACTTGTTCGCCGTGCTGGTGGCCGTCACGAGCTACTCGCGGCCCAGCGGTTTGCAGGAAAAACTGCATACATTATTTGCCCCCTACCTGCGAAACCTCCACCTGACGGCCGCGCTTCCAGCAAGCTATCCGTTTGCTCGTTTCTATCTGACCCACAATTTATCGACGGATGTTGACTTCAGTTGCGACGTCGAGATATCCAACAAAGACGGATCGGTCGAAAAAGTTTCGATTCCCGCGTCGGGGTTATGGCCGTTAGTTCGATTTCGACGCTATCAGGCCTTGGCAAACGCGGCAGGAACGCTGTCGGAAGGCGAGGCCAATGAGGAGCTCGCGAGTATCTTGCCGCGGGCGATCGCGGGATCGATCTTGCAAGCACGGGGAGCCTTGGAAGGCACGGTGCGCTGCCGGGCCCATTACCTGCCTGAGATCGAGTCCCTGGCCGGCAACGAGTCGACAAGGCGCGCTGCACTGGAGAATTATCGCGACATCTACCAAGCGCAGGTATTCGTCACGTCCAGCGGGGTTGAGTTGTTGAAGAAATCGACCACGTTGGAAGTAGCCCCCGTCGAAACCGCGCCCAAGCCACCGAGCACACCCCAGCAGCGTCCGAGCACCTCCCAGCCATGACCCAGCAGATTATCGATTATTTCCGGCGGCTGAGCGGAGCAATTGGTGAAAGTTGGGCCCGATTCTGGTTCACACCGAGCGACCCGGCCACGCTCTCGGCCATTCGCTTGTTCACCGGACTTGTCGTGGTGTATTTGCATGCGACGCTTTCGTTGGACTTGATCGCGCTGTTCGGACCCAACGGGCTGTTGCCGGCTGCCGATATTGCACCGCTCGAATCGGGCAATTTCTCGTACCTGAACTATCTGTCGGCTCCCAACGAACTTTGGGCCGCTCACCTTCTTGGGCTGGCCATTCTGGTGCTTTTCGCAGCCGGTTTTTGGACACGACTGACGTCGATCTTAGGATTGATTGTCTTCCTTTCCGACATCCATCGGGCTCCAATGATCACGACGCTCACCGAGCCGATTGTCGCAATGGTCATGTTCTATTTGTGCCTGGCTCCCTGCGGCCGGCGGTTCTCGCTCGACCACTTGCTGGCTCGCCGCGCCGAGCGTAATGCGATCGTTAAAACGGACAGCAGCCAACGCTCGACGACCGCAACCATTGCCACACGGCTGATTCAGGTTCACCTGGCGCTTATTATTCTGATGATGGGCTTTTCGAAGTTGAGCGGTGAACCGTGGTGGAATGGCATGGGCGCCTGGTTGTTGATCGCGCGTCCAGAATCTCGCCTGGTCGACTTCACCTGGCTACACACTACGCCCAAGGTGATCGATTTTTGGACGCATGCCATCGTCGTCTTCGAGCTAGCATTTCCGCTGCTGATTTGGATCCCGCTGGCCCGGCCGCTATTGTTAGCCATCGGGCTCGTCATTTGGACGTCGCTGGCGCTACTGACCGGCGAAATCACATTTGCGCTGATGCTCGCGATTGCCAGCCTGGCTTTCGTATCGCCAGCCTATCTGGTTGCCTGCCTGCACGGAACCAGCGCGTCGCCGAAATCCCACCTTTAGTCAATGCGATCGCTTTAGTCAGCACCGGGAGCCCAGCTTGAAACCTCTGATATGCGCGGCCACAATAGCACGCGCATTCTCGATTCAGCACCATCTCTTGCAGGCTAGGGGGGGTATCGCCCGATGTCGACACATACCAATCGTCGCGGATTCTTACAGCACTGCGCCGCATTTTCGGCTGGGGCGGGGCTA
>JAYVCO010000540.1:0-9565 GCA_043749935.1 Planctomycetia bacterium | reverse complement strand
CCGTCGGCACCTGCTCATTGTCGATCCGAGCGAGCGCTTCGACGGCCGCCTTCTGTAGCGCGCCGCTCGATTGAGGCACCAGCAGCGAGACCAGCGAAGCGATGTCCACTTGTCGCTGCGCTTCGCTGCGCCCCAACAGCCGCACCGCTCGCAGCCGGTCGTCTTCCGGCGCCGCCTCGTCGGCAACAGTGGCGCGTGCGAACAGAAACATTTTGGCGAGGTCTTTGGACGTATCGTATTTTTCCCACGAGGTGTTGCGGCGGTCGAGCGCGTCCATCAGCCCGGCCAGCGACGTCACCTGCCAGGCAGCGTATTTGCCCGACTTGGATTTGCCGATCTGCTGCAAAGCGGTGCCCAACGTCCGGTCGTCCTCAAAAGCACTGGCCAGTCCGACCAGTTGCTCCAGCAGTTCGGCCGGAGGCTCTTTGCCTGCATCGACGTTCAGCACGGTGACGACAATTGCCTGGAGATTGTCGGGCGTGACGGAACTGAGCACGGCGGCCGTCAAAAACCGATTGTCTTCGAATCGCAACGCCAGGTCGGCAATCGCCTTGCCGGCACGCGGATCTTTCCACTCGCCGAGCGTGTAGGCCCGTTGCAACTGAACCTGCATGTCGGCATCTTCGGCCAGCGCCAGAATCTTCTCGCCCAATTGCGGCGATTCGGTCAAATGCGTCTCGGCCAACCGCACGGCGTGGCGTCGCACGCCCGGGTGCGCGTCCGACATCGATTTGGCAATCAGTTCGACCGGCAAGCCACCGAGCAACTCCACCGTCCAAAGCGCTTGCACGCGCGTGGCCGGACGCGTCGAGTCGGCGGCCAACTTCGCCAGCGGGCCGATCGCCGATCTCTCGTCGCGCCAGATGAGCATTTGTTGGACCATGTCGCGCTGCCAGCCACTGGGGCTGTCCATGGCCGCGACCAATTCGGGCACCGACAACTTGTCGAGCCGGGGGATCTTCCGAGGCGTGCTTCCGATGGGAAACACGCGATAAATTCGGCCCATATCCGAGCCGGCACGCAGGTCGATCTTCCGCTGCACTTCCATCGGAATCCACTCGGGGTGCTCGATGGTCTGCCGATACATGTCGGCAACCCACAGTGCGCCGTCGGGGCCCGCGGCCAGCATCGCCGGTCGGAACCAGTTGTCGGCCGATGCCAAAAACTCGCTGTCCCGCTCATCGTCTGCCCGGCGGCTGGCAAAGGTGACCCCCTCGGGCCGCACGACTTCGCGATGCACAAGGTTGTGGACCGGCTCGCTAATAAACGCGTTGCCTTCAAAGGCCGGGCCGAAGAAATCATCGCGATAGATCATCGCGCTGTTGGCCGACGTGAACCGATTGGCAGCGTACAGATCGTTGTAGCGCGCGATCGTGCGGCTGCGCGGAAAAACCTCGGCGGCGCCCGCTTGCTCGGGCACGTCGACGCGGCCGTTGGCGGCCGGAACGTGCTTGTTGCGGCGCAGATAATGATCGGACAAAACGAACTGGTACATCGGATCGCTGTTGGCGCAGCCGAACCAGTTGTCGAAGTCGTCGCGATTGCGGCCATACTGCGTGGGGCCAGATTGCGGATCGAGCTGGCCCTGGTCGGGGCGAATCCGAAAATCGCGACCGTTGGCGTTCACTTCACCGCCGGCTTTCAATAATTTGATCTTCCCGCCGACGGCATTTCCGTGAGCACAATAGAGCCATCCGTCGAGGCCCCACTTCAAGCCGTTGACGCGATGCTGCGGATTACCTTGGACGAAACCTTCGTACAAGATTTCTCGCTTGTCGGCCTTGCCGTCGCCATCGGTATCCTCGGCGTAAAGGATGTCGGGAGCGCAGGTGACCAGAATGCCGTTTCGCCAAGGAGCCACGTTCGTGGGAAAGCCGAGGTCGTCGAGGAATACCGTCGACTTGTCATAATGGCCGTCGCCGTCCAGGTCTTCCAAACATCGCACCACACCGCCGTGCTTGCCTTTGCCGTCGACGCCGCGCGGGTAGTCGCCCATTTCGACGACCCAGAATTTCCCGTCCGGACCCCAGGCAAACGCGATCGGATCTTCGACCAACGGCTCGGTGGCAGCCAGATCGACTTGAAAGCCAGGCCGAGCAAACGTCACGGCCAGCGAAACGGCAGGCGACTTGGGACCGGGAAACAGTTCGTGACGCAATAAGTCGTCGAGCGGCTTGCGATCCACCAGGTCCGGCAGTTTGTCCGTGTCTTCGTTTTGCACCCAAAGCGTGCGCGAGTGGATCCAGGCACCATTGTTGGTGCCCGACCGGGCGATCATTGGGATGGCGTTGGCATCGCCCCGCTTGCCAGAAACGAGCGGGTGCGACCAGCCCTCGTCTGCCGATTGAAACAAGTGCGCTGAGTAGCCGTTCTCATTCGAGAAGATCACGTCGTCGAATCCATCGCGGTCCAAATCGACAAACCGCAGCCCGGCATCGCGGCCAGCGGTATCGACCAGGAAGGTTTCAGCAGCCAGCGAAAAGGGCAGTTGCTTCCAGCCCTTGCCAGATTCAAAGCGATAGACGCCCCGTTGATCGAGATTGCCGGCAATCAGCTCGCAGATGCCATCGCGATCGATATCGCGCAAGCGAACGCCCTGATCGACTGACGTGTGACTGGCAACGATTCGCTTGCCTCGCTGCTCCAAGCCAGCCAACCCTTTGGCATCGGCAACCCACTTCTGTCCGTCAAAATGCCACAAGCCGGTCGTTTGTTCGTTTGAAATAAGGACGCTGGCGTTTTCATTGGCTTGCAATACACCAAACCGTGCTCCGACATCGTGCCCGGCAACGGACTTATCGGTCGCAATGAGCGGGACCGGAAAATCGCTGGCAATCCATTTCTTATCGCTCGGCGACCAAACTCGCGTTTGATGAAGCTTGTCATTACCGATCACGACGTCTTGAAACCCGTCGTTGTTGACGTCGAGCAAGCGAACTCCGTTGTCGCTGCCATCGACCGCACGCAACGGCTGCCCGGCGAGCAAGTTCTTGTTCAATCGCTCTTGGGCTTCGTGGAAGTTCAGAAACTTGATTTTCTTGCCATGCTTCTTGACTGCGTAGTCGATCAACTCGACGATCTGGTCGCTGCGAATCCAGTTGTGTGGATGAAAAATCAGCGTGAACACGCCCTGCTTGATCACCGCGGCGTCGATCGCTTTTTCGAAATCGCGAATCGTCCGCGGATTGTCCGGTTTCTGTAGCTTCTGGGCGCTCCAGTCGCTGGGCACGACGCAGGGAAACTCCCAGCACAACCGGCCGATCACGTAGGGATAGGGGTAATCCTCCACCGTGGTAACGAATGACTTGAAAGGCACGTACTTGCGAAAGATCTCCTGCCCTTTCTCGTCGACCACCAACTCGCGCGGCAGTTCGGCGTCGTTGGCGGTAATGATGTTGCACACGGAGCTGTCGATCGACAGAAAATTTCCCGCGGGCGTTTTCTGGTTGAAAATCTCGGCATAGAATCGTGGGCTGGGTGTGTTGGCCGAATCGCAACAGGGCATGCGAAACGCGACGGCCCGATTGCCAGGGATGGCATCCATAAGATCGACGCACCGATCGTACGTCGCTTTGGCCGTGGCGAAGCTCCCTTTTTGCAACAGCGGACAAGGATGGTCGTAGGTGTGAACTTCCAGGCTCACGCCCTCTTTGAGCCAGGTTTGTAAATGCGGGTAGCGCGGATCGATGCGGTTCGTCATGATGCTGGCCGGCGCGCGGCTGTCGATCTTTTTAAGTCGCTCGAGAATGGGCCGCAGATAGGTTTCCCATTTCTCTTGCCCGGGCTCTTTCATGTCGTCAATCGCCAGAATGACGACCGCCTGAGCTTCGTCGTCGCCTACCCATTGCGGCGTGACCATTTTTGGAAAGCTACGCGAAACGTAAAACGGCTCGCTCTCGTCTAAATATGTCAGGCGATTGCCGTCGCCAGCATGAGTGCTTGCGGCAATGGCAATCAGCAACAAAATCCAACCGGCGGCAAATCGCATCGGGGGCAAACTCCGGGCATGCTTTCAAACAGGCCGCTTTCCGAAAAGGCGGCGGCGGGGCAACGGGGCCATTATAGTCGGGTCGGGTCGCCGACGGGAGTTTCCCAAACTTCGTACTTTTCCTCCAAATAGCCAGGCATCTCGCGAACTACCGGCCTCTGCTGTTCCGTATTAAAGGCTGGCAGTGGAAGCGTGTTGTCAGCGAGCCGTTTCCGCGTTGACCGTGGTAATAGCTTTCAGTAATATCCCCGCCGCTTTGGCCGGGCGGGCCATGTCGTTTTGGCGTGCACCCTTCAAAGCACATCCTTAAAGCAGAAAAAATGCATAATTCACCATCGAGCTGCCGTGCTTGTGGCGAGCGACGCCTGACCCCGATCCTGGCCCTGGGCGAAATGCCGCTGGCCAACCGGCTTCTGACCGATGAACAACTCCAGTGCGACGAACCGAGCTATCCGCTCGAGCTCGTGCTCTGCCCGAAGTGTGCACTGCTGCAAATCACCGATACCGTTCCGCCCGAGGAACTGTTTCGCAGCCACTCCTACATCGCCCCCTTTTCCGAAGCGATGCTGCGCCACAATCGCGAGCTGACTAGTCAGGTGATGGCGGCCCAGCGATTGCGGCCGACGAGCCTGGTAATCGAGATTGCCAGCCGCGACGGTGCGCTGTTGCAAAATTACCGGCAGGCGGGCATACCCGTGCTGGGTATCGAACCGGCAGCCAACATCGCCGCAATGGCACAGGCCGAACACGGCGTGCCCACCTGGTGCCGGTTTTTTGGCAAGACCCTGGCCAGCGCGCTCGAAGGCTGTTCGCAGCAAGCAGACGTCGTTCACGCGCACAATGTCTTGGCCCACGTGGCCGATTTGAATGGGTTTGTCACGGGCTTGCGCATCGTGCTGAAGGATTCGGGCGTGGCGGTCATAGAAGTTCCCTATGTCAAGGATTTGATCGACAACGTCGAGTTCGACACGATCTATCACGAGCATCTGTGCTACTTCTCCCTGACCTCTCTCTCGGCGCTGTTCTCGCGTCACGGCTTGATCATCCACGACGTCGAGCGGGTTGCGGTCCACGGCGGGTCGCTACGGCTGTTCGTCGGCAAGACCGGCAATTCTTCGCTGCGCGTCCAGAAATTACTGGAAGAGGAAAACGCCTGGGGCGTCGATCGGGCCGCATACTATCTGAGCTTTTGCCAACGGGTCGAACGACTGCGGCACGAACTCATGGCATTGCTCCGCCGGCTCAAGGGCGAAGGTCGACGAATTGCCGTGTATGGGGCTTCGGCCAAGGGGAGCACGCTGCTGAACTACTTCAAGATCGGCAGCGACATGATCGATTTCGTCGTCGATCGCAACACGTTCAAGCAGGGCCGTTACACGCCCGGCACCCATCTGAAAATCCACAGCCCCGACAAACTCGTCGAGGACAAGCCCGACTACGTGCTGCTGCTAAGCTGGAACTTCGCCGACGAGATCCTGCTACAGCAGGCCACCTATCGCGAGCGCGGCGGCCGGTTCATCATTCCGATCCCCAGCGTCAAAGTGGCGTAGGGTTTCGCGTGGCGTAGCGCTCAGCTTCCGCCGTCCGCACGTGGCGGTCCGATGCCAATCAGCTTGTGGTTTAAGTCGGCCAGCTCCCCCTCCAGTTTAGCCGCGCGCTGGGCTTGCGCCCCAGCGCGATTCCGCGGGATGGAATTGAGTTCCACGGAAATCTCCGCGATCCGCTTTTCGGTCGCGGCCCGTTCGTCAGGGTTCAGGATTCGCATGGGGAGGTGCGCTGCCTGTCTCGGGATTTAACCTGGTCGAAGCTGTAGTTTATCATACACGGCGGCTAAGATAACGTTACCCGAAGGGCAGGTTTGGCTGTCGCCAATTGCATGTCACGCTCGAAATCGCGATTTCAACGACGCCGGAGGTGTCGAACGTGTCAGGCCAGGGCAATGCCCTGGATCGGTCGGCGACCACAAGACCGTTGAGCCCTATTAAGCGCGACAAAGCGGCTCTGGGCTAGAGTAACTTGAGCAAAGGAGGATTGCCATGCTTCAAGAATTCAAGAAATTCGCGCTACGCGGAAACGTCATGGACCTGGCGATCGGCGTCATCATCGGAGCCGCATTCGGCAAGATCGTCAGCTCCGTGGTCGACGACATCATCATGCCGCCGATCGGCGTGGTGTTGAGCGTCAGCCCGGCAGCTAACTTCGAAGAATGGTCGCTGCCCCTGAACGCGCCGAACGAAGACGATTTCAAGCAGGCGGCGGTGTCATCGAAATATGCGCAGGACAACCACATTGCCACGATCAACTACGGCAAATTCGGAAACAACGTCGTTACGTTCTTGATCGTCTCGTTTTCAATCTTCCTGGTCGTCAAGCAGATCAATCGCGTCTCGCCGCCGGTGGCGAAAACTCGCGACTGCCCGAAGTGCTTTTCAGCTATCTCGGTCAAAGCCACGAGGTGTCCTAATTGCACATCGGAAGTCGTGCCAGTGCAAACGTAGCGATCTGGCCAATGAGTTGTGCTAGAATCCGGGGAAGGCTCCTCATGGCGCCCGGATCGCATTTCTTCGGCACGTGATTTATGGACGAGGAAGATAAGAAAGTCGCCTCGTCAGTCGAACCACTCGCGGAGTGCGACGAGCGGCTCGTTGCCAAAGAAACGGACTGCGATGACAGTGAGTCCGCTGAATGGGACTCCGACCTCGACAACGACAAGCCCTGGCTTCTCGAATCCGATCCGCCGCTGAAAGACACGCAATTTGGCCTGCGTGGCCTGTTCGCGCTCACAACAGCTTGTGGGCTCTATTTCCTGCTCGAACGGGTGTTTCAAGGTCGGTTCGCACTTCATACACTCGCCGCGCTCGGTCTAGCCTTGGGCGTCGCAGCGCCCCTTGCCTGGCTGCTGCTGGGGTTCCTGCGGCTAACGATGAGTGTCCGCGAACCGTTCGGCACGCTGCTGTTGATGTGCGGGATCTGCGGCTTGGTGCTCTGGGGTCTGACCGCGATGTTCGGGTTTTAGCAGCCCGTTGATTTACTCAACGGGCTGCGACATCGCAAGGATGCGATGACAAAATAGCGACGCAAGTCGTTATTTTGCGAGCCGTGCGGAGCTTCGCTTCGCACTTGGCGAGGTTGAAAAATGCCACGACGGCATTTTTCAACGGACTGTTAGATTGACGACCGTTGTTTCTACTTTTTTTCACGGAGTTATCACCATGCCTGCCAACGCGCTCGGCTCGATGATCAGCGGCTATTGGATTTCACAATCGATCTATGCTGCGGCCAAGCTAGGACTGGCCGATTTGATTCATGCCGGACCCAAAACGGCCGCCGAGTTGGCCACCGCGACCGACACTCAGCCCGAGGCGCTCTATCGCCTGCTGCGGGCCTTGGCCAGTCTGGGCATTTTCCGCGAAGACGCCGATCGCCGCTTCGCCATGACGCCCACGGCCGAACTGTTGCGCAGCGACGTGCCCGGTTCGCAACGAGCGATGGCCATCATGACGGGCGAGGAGCACTTTGCCTGTTGGGGCGAGTTGCTCTACAGCGTTCGCACCGGCCAGAATGCGTTCGAAAAAATCTATGGTGAGCCGATTTTCAATTGGCTCTCGAAACATCCGGAGCAGGCCGCCGTGTTCGACGCGGCGATGGTCAGCGTCCATGGACGTGAAACCAGCGCGATGCTCGACGCCTACGACTTCTCCGGCGTCGGCGTGCTGGCCGACGTGGGCGGCGGCAATGGCAGCGTGCTGTGCGGCGTGCTCGAGCGCCATCGCCAACTTCACGGCATGCTCTGCGACTTGCCCGGCGTGATCGAGCGGGCCGAGCCGTTGATCGCCCAGGCCGGTTTGGCCGACCGCCTGAAAACCGTGCCGACGAATTTTTTCGAAGCCGTGCCCGCGGGCGCCGACACTTACTTGATGCGGCACATCATCCACGATTGGAACGACCAGCAGTCGCAAACCATTCTGCGCAATACGCGCCGCGCCATGAAAAGCTCGGGCCGGCTGTTGATTGTCGAAGGCATCATTCCCCCGGGCAACGAACCGAACTTTTCGAAGCTGCTCGACTTGAACATGCTGGTCATCCCTGGCGGCAAGGAACGCACCGAAACGGAATATCGAGATTTGTTCTCCGCTTCCGGTTTCCAACTCACCAAGATTACTCCCACGGCCGGCGGAGTCAGCGTCATCGAAGGCCGTCCGGCCTAGTCATACGCGGGACTGCTAGCACAATCACTCGAACGGCTTACGCGCCTTGCTCCAAATTGCCGTGTTTATCGGAATGCGCGGCGGCTTGCACTTTTGCCTTGCCCAAATCGCTCGCAAACACTATTTACTGGCGCGTTTGATTTTCGTGGCGAAAGCACCTTTGTTGTTCACCGCCTCTGGCAATTTGATTCAATCCCCGCATCGATCCATCGGCTTAGGTAGGCTGTTCCTCCACGGCTCGCTTCGCGCGCCTAGTGGGGTGGGGCTAGTGTGCGCGCTATTGGCGGCCTTGGCCGTGGGTTGCCATCGGCCTTCGAACCGCCGCAATTGGTCACCGAACCAGGCGGTGTTGCCCTGGGCCGAGCTGCACGGCGACCGGGCGGTAACGGTCCATAACATTCGGGACACGGTCTATCGCACGGCCGAAGACTACAACGTGCGGCACTACGACCGGACGTACGACCTGAACAAGCTCGACGAACTCGACTTCATCATCGTCCCATTGCCAAATGTTCCGGGCGCCGCCCACACATTCGTGAGTTTTGGCTTCGAGGGGAAAGACTACCTGGCCATTTCGGTCGAGATTCGAAGGCAAAAGGGCGAAGAGTTTTCGCCGTTGCGAAGTCTGGCCCGGCCGTATGAGCTGATGTACGTGGTCGGGAATGAACGCGACCTGATCGAGTTGCGGTCGATTCATTGGCTCGAAGACGTCTATATGTACAAAGCCGATGCACCGCGCGCGGATATACGCGAGATGCTGATCGACATGCTGGCACGCGCCAACAAACTCAAGGAACAGCCCGAATTCTACAATCTGGTGACGAACAATTGCGTGACCAACGTCGTGGATCACGTCAACAACGTGGCGCCGGGCAGCGTGCCCTACACGTACCAGGTGTTGCTGCCAGGCTATTTCGATCGTCTGGCGTACGATCGCAATCTGATCAAGATCGACAGCACGTTCGAACGCACCAAGCAGCAGGCACGCGTCAACGAGTTGGCCTACATCTATCGCGACCGGCCAGATTTCTCGGTCAGGATCCGCCAGCAAGGCCTGCTGGCCCGAGAGCCCCTGAAAACGACCACGCCTCTCCGATGAGTGCGGTCCGCACTCCACAAAAGTGGGTCGCGGCCATACAGGCTGACAATCAGCGTGGCGAGCTGGATTTAACGCGTGATCGCGCGGTCGCGAGCCACGCGAATTCCGAGGCGATCGCACGACAATTCGCCCGTCGCGCCTAACAAACCGACGGCAATGATCGCCACGCGTGCTTCGGCCGGAACTTTGAGCCGCGCGGTCCGAGGCTGCCAATCGAAGCTGCCGCTCCATGGACCAACAGCCTGCTGCCCCACCGGCATACGGTTCTCG
>JAYVCO010000539.1:0-8655 GCA_043749935.1 Planctomycetia bacterium | reverse complement strand
GCCCCCAGTTTGACGCTTTCGGACACGGCGGGCGGCTGCTAGTCTACTGGTTGGCAAACGGAACGAAAACATTCCCCCTCGGAAGACGAGCAATATCATGGCGAAAAACCGCAAAGCAGAAGTCGACGCGGCCCAACAGAGCATCGACTTTTCCAAGCATAAGTACCAAATCGTGCTCGATACGAACATGGGCAAGATCACGCTCGACATGCGCCCCGACGTGGCTCCCGGCCACTGCAAGAACCTGCTTGCCTTGACCAAGATCGGCTACTACGACGGGCTCGTTTTTCACCGCGTCATCAAAGGCTTCATGATCCAGGGCGGTTGCCCCGAAGGGACCGGCACCGGCGGCCCGGGCTATACGATCAAGGCCGAGTTCAACGCCACGGTCCACGAGCCGGGCGTCGTCTCGATGGCCCGCACGAGCGATCCCAACTCGGCCGGGTCGCAGTTTTTCATCTGCCTCGAAAAGGCGCCACACTTGGATCGCCAATACACCGCGTTCGGAAAAACGGCCGATGCCGAGAGCCTGGCCGTCGTCAAGGCCATAGGTGTAGTGCCAACGGGATCCGGCGACAGACCGGTCAAGGCGGTGACGATCACCAAGGCCACGGTAGTCGAAAAGCCTCTCGCCTGATCGTACCAGGGTGGGTTTTCCTAATGATTGTCCTGTGCCACTGGCATCTTGCCAGTGTCCGGAAGCCAAGCACTGGCGAGACGCCAGTGGCACCTTGCATCCGGCTCAGGCGAATCCCAAATCCTCATAAAGCGCCGTCAGCAGCGAGCGCATGCGGACGTCGTGCTTGGCTTCGCCGGGCATGCCGTTGAATACCACGGTGACGACTAGTTGGCGGTCGGGATCGGCAAATCCGACCGACGCCTCTTTGCCGCCGTGGCCGAACGTGCGCGGCGAACTGTATTTGCCGTAGCCGTACGGTATGGTCTCGGCGTCGTAGCGGTTGTTGTCCATGATCATGCCCAGCCCCCAATCCATCACGTGACGAAATGTTTCGTCGAACTGGCCCACGCGCTGGGGTGTGGTCATCAGCCGAACGCTTTTGTCCGTGAGCACCCGCGTGCCTTCGAGCTGTCCGCCTTCGAGCAGCATCTGGTAGAAGCGGCCCAAGTCGTGCATCGGTCCGCGAGCATTTCCGCCGGGCACGCAGACGCTGGCGGCCGCGGGTCGATCGTAGCGGTCAGCGGCCGGTTCGCTTTTTTCGAGATGCTGCATGACCCCCAGGCGATTGCCGTAGGCCTCGTATTGTTCGAGCGGCATGCCGACCCAGGAGTCGAGCATTCCCAGCGGAAGAAAAATCTCCTGACGGACGTAGTCACCATAGGGACGGCCGTCGACGCGCCGCACGACTTCTCCCAGAATGTACCAGCTCGAAAACGGATGGTAGCCCGCCGTCTGGCCGACGACCCAATTGCGCTCAATCTTCACGTTGCAAATCCGGTCGATGGTATCGTCCCAAGACTCCCGCCAATCGATATCGACCCAGCGAAATCCGCCGGTGTGCGTCAGGATGTGCCGCAGCGTGATCGCCTGCTTGCCATGTGCCGCGAATTCCGGAATATGCACGGCGACCGGGTCATCGAGCGAAAGTTTACCGAGCTCGACAAGTTGTAAAATGGCCACCGCCCCAACGGGCTTGCCCGAAGAAAACCACAGCATGCTGGTATCAGCCGTCATGGGAACACCGGGCCGCGACTGGCCTAAGCCAAAATCGGCAATCGTTTCCCATCCACTGGCTCGGCGCAGCGCGACATACGCTTGCGCCCCGATGTGCAGACCCACCTGCATCCCCTGCTCGATCCACGCACAACTGCGCGGCAAGACCACCTGCGGATCGGAAGCTGGACGACTGAGCATGACGACGGGCGAGCCAAGAAATCCGCGTTACGACAAAACCGGCCTGAGTGAATCGCAGGCTACTGGGGATGATCGTAAACGAGCCGGGCTCGAAGCCCAAGTTCCCCGTGAGAGCCTTTGCGGCCAGAGTGGCGCTAGGCGGCTTCCGCTTCGTCGATCGCCTGGCGAATCAGGGTCAGCAGTGCGTTGGGGTCGTACGGCTTGCGGATGAAATAGCGGCAGCCGGCGGCCCGGCAGCGGCGGATGATGTCGGGCTGCTCCATACCGCTAAGGATGATCACGGGAATTTCCGAGGTCTCTTCCTCATCCACCAATTGCTGGCAGACGGTAAATCCGTCCATGTCCGGCAAACACAGATCCAGCAGAATCAGGTGCGGTTTGTCCGTGCGTGCCAGCGTCAGGCCCAACTGGCCGTGATCGGCGATCGTGGTTTGGAAGCCCTGGGTTTTCAAACGAATGCTAAGCACATCAGCAATCGATGCGTCGTCTTCGACGATCAAAATGGATTGTTGGGTCATCGTTTGACACGCGGACGCCTGCTCGAGCGGCTGGCTAAACATGCTTGTGCCTGGATGCTCTTGGTCCGCGGCGGGCCGAAAATGCGGACCTGGGGGTGGGACGTAAACTCACTTGTCCGGCGAGCATACGAACTCTAGCGCGCTCGACGGGCAACGTCAAACCGCCGAGGGCCTGGAAATATGGAATTGGCCTGAACGCTGACGGCTTGTGTCGAGTTTAGCGTTTATTCCAGTCGATGCCCGACATCGATGCCAAGGTAAGTTCCAGCGCGTGCGTGCCGTCGCGTCCATGACCTTGAGAGCAAATCGCTATGTAAAGCTGATGGGCCAGCGCCAAGCCGGGCATCGAAAGCCCCAGCCGCTTCGATTCGGCCAGTGCGATGCCCATATCCTTGATGAAGTGCTCGACCAAAAAGCCAGGAGCGAAATTGCCATTGATGATCCGCGGGCCAAGATTCGACAGCGACCAACTGCCGGCTGCTCCGGGCGAGACCGACTGCATCACAACGTTCAAATCCAAGCCAGCACGATAACCGTAGAGCAGCGCCTCGCAGACGCCGATCATATTCGTGGCAATCAGGATCTGGTTGACCATCTTGGTGTGTTGCCCAGCGCCGGGTCCGCCTTGATGGATGATCGTCTTGCCCATGGCTTGCCAACAGGGGGCCAGCGAGTCGACTACCTCTTTGTCGCCACCAATCATGATCGATAGCCGTGCTTCGCGGGCCCCGATGTCGCCGCCCGAGACCGGCGCGTCAACGCTGTGTACGCCCAACTTTTCGGCTGCCGTGGCAATTTCGACCGCCAGCGACGGCTCGCTGGTCGTCATATCGACCAGAATCGTGCCGGGCCGCGCTCCGGCCAGCGTGCCCTCGGCGCCCAGCGTGACGGTGCGCACATCGGCCGGAAAACCGACGATACTGAACACCACGTCCGAGGCCTCGGCGACCGCTTTGGGAGTGGCGGCCCAACGGGCTCCGCGGTCCAACAAAGCCTGGGCCTTGGTGCGGGAACGATTGTAGACCGTGGCCGAGAATCCGGCGGTCATCAGGTGGCCGCACATGCTCGCGCCCATCACGCCCGTGCCAATCCATCCGATACGCGTTTCGCCGGACGAAACCTTTTTGACGGCCATGGTCGATCACTTCCTCGAGGTAAGTTGCTGGGGACCAAGAACGGCGCGGGAAGTCAAACGGCTTCCGGCGAGGCCGCATTCTACCAGCGATGCACGGGCCGCGCAAGAATCTCGTTGAGAATGATGGCCTGCCGCAGACTTTGCGCATTGGCAAGTAGGGCGCCGATGGCGGCCGAGGGCGACGATGCCGCGGAGATGGCCATCGGCGCTTGGTCGGTAAGTGGCGAAGTGCTTTCGCCGGGCGTAGACTCCGCCAAGGTTCCGACGCGGCGACTGAACGACTTTTGCAGATGCTGCTCCATCTGCTCATCGGCACGTACGATGTCGTCTGCCAGATGTTCGGCTCGTTGGGTAAAGCTACGGTTCGCCAGATGCTTTTCCACGGAAGCCGACACGGTGCTGAGCTCGTGGCGCGCCAAGGGCTCGACGTCGACCGGCTGTTCGCGCAGAGGTTCTCGTGGCGGCTTCGGTGGCTTGGGAGCTTTTTTCGGCGGCGTTTGCACGCTCGGGGGCCAGCCCTCTCGCTTCGCGCGATCACCACGCCGCTCGTTGGCCCGCTTCAAGAACTGCTCGATCTCGGCATTCAATTGCGACTGGCTGCTGCCGGCCGGCTCGTTGGCTGGCGGTTGCGCGGGCCGCAATGGCCGTTCTCCTTTGGGCGCCGGCTTTTTCTGCTGGGGGCGCTGCGGCTGGGCAGCTCCCTTGGCCGAGAGTAACTGATTGATCGCGTAAATGATGAAGAACACGAATGGAACGACAAGCTTCAACCATTCTTCGACGGCCGCTATCAGGGTGAAGTGCATTTTTTTATTCTCCGCGGTCCCCGCGCTGTCTTAGGCTTTCGTGAGCGGCACACCGGCAATGGATTTACGCATGTCGGTGTCGGCCTGCACGTTCCGCAGCTTGTAGTAGTCCATGATCCCCAAATGGCCGGTGCGAAACGCGGCGGCGATTGCCTTGGGTATTTCCGCTTCTGCGTCGACCACTTTCGAGCGGCTCTCTTCCATTTGCGCGATCATTTCCTGCTCTTGGGCGACGGCCATCGCCCGCCGGTTTTCGGCGTTGGCTCTGGCCACGCGGGTGTCGGCTTCAGCCTGGTCGGCCTGCAAGCGGGCCCCGATGTTGTCGCCGACGTCGATATCGGCGATGTCGATCGAGACAATCTCGAAGGCTGTCTGCGAATCGAGCCGGCGAGCCAGCACCGCTTTGGAAATTCGATCGGGGTTTTGCAAGACTTGCGTGTGCGAATCCGAACCGCCGATGGCGCTAACGATGCCTTCGCCGACGCGGGCGATGATCGTCTCCTCGGTTGCCCCGCCGATCAACTGATTCAAGTTGGCTCGCACGGTCACCCGGGCCCGAACCTTCAATTGGATGCCGTTCTTGGCGACCGCGTCGAGCGAGTCGCGCGCCGCGCCGCGCGCCGGGCAGTCGATCACTTTCGGATACACGCTCGTCTGCACGGCTTCCAGCACGTTGCGCCCGGCCAGATCGATCGCCGTGGCGAGTTTGAAATCGAGGTTGATGGTTTTGGCCTTCCGAGCCGCGATGATCGAGCGAATCACCAAGGGCACATTGCCGCCGGCCAGGTAATGGGCTTCGAGCGTTTTGCTCGTGATGCCCATTTCGTCGGTCAGGCCCGCTTGGACCGCCATGATCTTGCTGCGCACGATGATCGAGGGGTTCACCTTGCGAAACGTCATGCCCAGCAGGTCGAAGATCCCGATCCGGGCCCCGGTGGTTTTGGATTGAATCCACAAGCGGAAATAGCGAGCGAACACGGCCAGAAAGATCAGCGCGAACACCATGATCGCCAAAATGACGACCCAACTGACCAACTGCGTGATGTTTGTTTCGGCGAACATGAAGCCCCCTTGCGGACGGGTGGAGTGACCTAAGTGTATTGTCCGCCCGTTGTTGCCCGAGTGTCAAGCCAACGGGTCTTCCAGCGAGTCGAGGCCGAGCGATTCGATAGGCTGAGAGAGCACATCGTCCGAGGATTGTCGCTCGGCGTCGCTGGTGGGACGCACTACGACCCGGTTTCCGCGGACTTCGACGACCCGTACCCGTTGCCCGGCTTCGATCGACATGCCTTCGCTCAAAGCATCGATCTTTTCCCCGTCGATGAGCACAGCCCCGCTGGGCAACATGACGCTCTTGGCCACCCCTAGCTTGCCAACCAGTTGGCGCAGCGATCGCCTTTGGGCCGAGTCGGGCAGAACCTCCTCGCTAGTTGGAATATCCAACAGCAGCCGGCGGCCCATCGGCGTGTTTGGCCACCAGCGAAACGCCAAGGCCAAGGCCGTGGGCACGGTCACGGCCGTGACGGCCAGAAAGATGAAGCCTGTCTCGGCACCCCGGTGGTAGAACGCCAAGATGATTCCGGATACTAACGAAGCGATCGAGAGGAACCCCAGAATGCCGCCCGAGGGGATGAAAACCTCGACGACCACCAGGGCCAGTCCTAGGATCAGCAAGAGAGCGGACCAGGCGAGAGGATCCATAAGAGCGCGAACATGGGGTAACTTTAGGGCTCAGCGTCAAACGTTGAGCTTAGTCGATTTTCGGACCACTGGCTACACTCTGCCAGCGGCCGAACGGACCAAGACACGATTGCCTTGGACCCCCACCACGACCACCTCGGCGCCACGACTGATCACCTCGCCGTCGGCTATGACATCGACCAGTTCATCGCCAAAACGCGCCTTGCCCGAGGGCGTCAGTTGCGTGGTTGCCAGGCCCTGGTGGCCCAGCAGATGCGCCAGATCGACGAGAGATTCGCGATGGTCCAGATCCTCGAGTTCGGCATTGCTAGGTGGCTCGAGCACGACGTGGCTGAACCAGGGCGAATGGGGCAAGTAGTGGCGCATCAGCATTGCCACGACGACGATACCAGCGCCGGCCGCGGCGAGCCCGAGCAACGAATCGCGCAGTTGCGAAAGTTGATACTCATTGTGCGGCAAGACGAACGTCTGGCTGGCGAGCACCAACGACGCGATGATCAGCAGGCCCCCTCCCAAGCCGAAGATCGCCGTGCCTGGCAAGACGAACATTTCCAACAGAATGCAGCACACTCCGCCAGCGAATAATAAAACCTCGAGCCAGCCGGCGGTGCCATCGAGATGCTTGCTCCAAAAATAGAGCAAGAAGCAGACGCCCGCGACGAAGCCGCCGGCGCCGATGCCCGGCGCTTGCAGTTCCGCATAGAGTGCGGCGCCACCGATCAATAACAGCAACCAGGCCACGGTCGGTTCGGCCAGCGCATCGATCAAATGGTCGGCCCAACTCGGTTCGGCCAACACGAGATCATCTTCCAGGCCGTACAACTGTCGGAAGGCCGCGAAATCGGCCGCCGTGTGTCGGGCGATGCCCAACTCCGCCGCCCGATCACCTTTGACGCGCAGCGGATCGCCGGCCTTGGTGATTGGTTCGCCCCGGTCCCAGCCGTCGGGATCGGCCTGGGCCTTCAACTCTTCGTCCGAGAAGTATTCCACCACTCCGTCGCGTTTCTGAGTGCAACGAAACACGCGCAGGTCGGGATCGACCAGTGCCGCGATCAAGGACCATGATCGCGATTTCTTCGGGGCCAGGTTTTCGCGCAATGTTTCGCGGGCCAACTGCAAGTCGTCGGGCGAATACTCTCCCGCGCCCGGTCCGCCCAAAACCGCGTCGCGGCCCATCACCAACTGATCGCAAGCCATGGCAATCAGGGCCGCGTCGCCGCGCGCTTCGGCCGGCACATAGGCGACGGTGCGCACTTTGCTGCGATCCAATTCGGCCAGATAGTTGGCCAGATTCATGCTATCGCTCAGCGATCCACCGCGGCTATCGATCCACAGACATATAAAATTGACATCGTGCGAGTGAATCTGATCTTCGATCATGCGCTCGACGCGCGAGACCAAAGGACTGTTGATCGTGTCTTTCACCTGAATGCGAACCGGATGCCACTCGCTGGCCAGCGACGGATCGTCTTCGAGCGCCGATTGCGGCAGCGAGAGCGCTTTGGCCAACGAGCTTCGATCGGAGGCCAGGTATTTCACGAAACCCAACTCGCGCGCCTCGCGCCCCGAGAACCGAGCCAGTTGACCCGGGCGGCTGAGCACCTTCTCGGAGTCCTTCTGCACGGTGTGTTTCTTTTTGAGTTCTTCCAAATCGGAGCGGAGCACGAACTCGGGGCTGACTTCGGTTTCGACCTTGAGCACTTCCACGCTCTTGTCGAGCATGCCCAAGGCGACCTCGGCCGGGATCGTGCGGCGGCGATTGGCAATTTCTCGATAGCCGCTGCGAACGGTCGGGTCGATGATTTCCTCGGCCGGCTCATCCAAGCCGGCTTCGCCGATCGTGGCGTCCGGCGCCATGATGATTTCTTCGCAAGCCATGGCCACCAGCACGGCGTGGCCTTTGAGCGCTTTGGGAATGTAGGCCACGGTCCTGGCCGCGCTCAAATCGCGGCTCGAAAGAAATCGCGCCAGCGCGAGCGAACGCCCGAAATCGCTCCCCTGGCCTTGCTGGTTCGGAGAGGAGAACTCGAATACCAGCACCGGCCGGGCTTTGCCCTTGGCCATTTCCGCTAGCGCCTTGCCGATGGACCGCTTGACCTGCGTATCGGCATTGCCCGCGATCGGCAGCGGAACGCGAATCAGCCGGCCGGTTTGGCGAGGGGCCGGAATCGCAGCAGCGGGAGCCTGTGGCTCATCAGGGGCTGCAGCCTCATCGGGTTCAGCAGCTCGCTCGGGCGGGGCAGAGTTGCCCGCAGCCGCCAAGATTAGCAGGCCGACGATACACAGCGACAGCCCGCCCGCACGTCGCGTCAGGCGAGTTATCATGGCACGACAAACTGTGTTCGACAGCGCCATAACAATGTCCGCTGGTGCAACGAAAGACCAACGTAAACCCCTAGCATGGTATCTCTTAGCACCCTGATTATAGCGCGACCAGGGGGAGAGTCAAATTGACCCAGATTGCCGCGAAAGCGTGGCTCGCGGGCCAGTTTTCGCTGAGCCATGCCGCGCAATTACTTGCGCTGAGTGGTCGGGGCCACGGGACGCTTAGCTTGTCCTTGATTGGCTGCGGGTGCGGCCGGCGTTTCGGCTTCGGGATTGACGACGCGCTTCCAACCAATAGGC
>JAYVCO010000538.1:0-8132 GCA_043749935.1 Planctomycetia bacterium | reverse complement strand
ATCGTGGAACCTTGTTTGCGATAAACCTCCGCGGCCGCCTTCTGGACTTTGCCGGTCTCGTACTTCTCCAGAATCTTCCGCTTGCGCTCTTCGAGCATGGCCCGCAAGGCGTCGATGCTGGGACCGAGCCCGGCGATCTGGCTGGGGTCGAGCTTGATCGCCCGGGCCAACTCCTCGTCGGTCAATTCGCGCATGTTGCCGAACATCAGTAAATGCTCGAACGCCGGAGAAACCATGTCGGGCGGCGGCTGCGTGGGGCTCGGCAGGTTCTTGGGATCGAACTTCTGATACGTGTGAATCACACCGCCGAGACTCTTGCGCTGGTTCATACGTTGTGTCCGCTAAACTGGAGCCCGGGCGACTTCAAAGGTTCGACAGTTATTTGATTTCATACACGATCCGCCCGCGATTTTGTGCTCGGGAAATCCGGTCCGAGGCGTACAGCCCGGCCAGGACGAATTCCACGCACGACGCTCGCATCGCGGGGTCGCTCGAGGCGTTCACCTCGAAGGCTTTTTCCCAGGCGGGCGGTACGCGAGAAAGCCGTTGGGCGTATTGCGCCGAAGGCAGCATGTCGCCGACTTCGATTTTGACGCCTTGCGAAAAGATCTCCGAGATTTCTTCCAGCCCGTGGCGGTCGACGTATTCCTCGAACACCGTGCGGATCGATTCGGCCATGATCGCGTCGAGCACTTGCCGCTCCGACATTTGATGGCTGCCCATCATGTCCAGCTCCAGCTTGCCCAGCGATGAACTATAGAGATGGCCTAGGTCGCTGATGCGGGGCACGGCCGGTTTTTCTTCTAGCAGCGCCCCTCGCTGGCGAGCGCTGGCGATCATCGTGCGATAGTTGGCAATGCTGAACCGCGCGCTGACGCCGGAGTTTTGATCGATATATTTCGAGGCCCGGGCGACGATGCTCATCTGCTCGATGATTTCGCGCATGAAGTAGGGGACCGCGATCGGAAAATCGCCATCCAGTTCGACCTCCGCTTCTTGCTCCATGATTTGGATGCCCAAATCGCGCTCGCGCGGATAGTGCGTGTGGATCACCGAGCCGATACGATCCTTCAATTGCGGAATCACTTTGCCACTGCGGTTGTACGTCGCCGGGTTGGCCGAAAACAGGATCAGCACGTCGATATCGAAGTTGATCGGATAACCGCGGATCTGCACGTCGCGCTCTTCCAGTATGTTGAACAGCCCGACTTGCACCAGTTCGTCCAACTCGGGCAGTTCATTGATCGCGAAAATGCCCCGGTGCATGCGCGGGATCAGGCCAAAGTGCAGAGCCTCTTCGGCCGACATGCTGGTGCCGCCGGCCAGCTTGGCCGGATCGATCTCGCCAATGATATCGGCGAACTTGGTGCCCGGCGCCAGGCGCTCGGCATAGCGAGCACTGCGCGGCCACCAGGCGATCGGCACTTCGTCCTCGGGCACGTTGGCCACGAGCTGTTTGCAGACCCGCGTAATTGGCGCGAACGGATCGTCGTGCAACGGCGCTTCGGGCAGATCGATGTAGGGAATCTCGTCGTCGAGAAACCGGACGAGCGAGCGCATCAGCCGGCTCTTGCCCTGTCCCTTTTCGCCCAGAAACAGCATGTCGTGCTGGGCAATGATCGCCAGGTTGATTTCCGGGATCACAGTGTCCTCATAGCCGATGATCCCCGGGAACAGCTCGTCCCCCTGGCTCAACATCCGCATGAAGTTGTCGTAAATCTCTCGCTTGACGGATTTCGAAGTCCAGCCGCTAGCACGTAACTCGGCCAAAGTGGCCGGCTTGGTCGTTGTGGTCATGAGGGAGTCACACCTGGTGCGTTTTCAATAGGAGTTTACCGAAGCGACCCGCCTCGCCGCTTCTGAGCTTTAAGTTTAGGGGATTATAGCGCGCGGCGAAGCCCTGCCAACCCAAGGAGGCGAAAGTGTCCCGATTTGCGATCGATGCGGACGATCGAAAGTTGCGAGCTAGTAAGCCGTAAGCGGCAATGAAACCGCTTGGAGGGGTCACGGTCGAGATTTGCCCGGCGGCTTGACCTTGAGCTGCTCGATTTCTTCGGCTGTGGGACGCTGGGCCTTGGACAAGCGAACCACTTCGCTTTCGGCTTGCTCCCAATGGCCTTGCCGGCCTTGGGCAATGATCGATTCGAGGGCCGCGAATTGCTCGTCATTCAATTCGCCTGCCGCGTGCCGCTCGGAAGCCAGTTTGGCCGTGGTTTCGAGCCAATCGATGCGACGAGCCGAAATCGCGGTGCGCAAACCCGCGACCAGCTTGTAATTGCCGGGGCCCACCTGCGGTGGTCCGCAGCCTGCGGCTACGGCCAATCCTGTTAGCAGCCACGCCTGAGTCACGCGCGAAACGCTTCGGCGGAAGGCCGTCATGGCTGATTCTCGATCGTTTCGCCGCCAGCGCGCGTGGACATGGCCGACCAGACGAGTTGGTTGATCATTTCGGAGACAAATTGGACGCTGCCATCGCCAAACAACACGTTCGCCCCGCCGGGATGCTGGCTATACATCTCGTCGACGAAACCAAACGGGCTGTTGGGTGGGTGAATGATGACTTGCGGCTCGTTGGGCGAGCCCGGGCCGCTGTGTACGTTGATCTGCGGCGCCGCCTCGTCGCAGGGAATGCCCGGGAAGTTCAAGCTCGGGCAAGTCACCGACCCCGGAACGATTCCGACCCAGGTCGAGTCGCTGTGCCAGGGGGTCTGCTCTCCGAAAAACACGGTGTTGCTGGTGCCGTCGGAAATGTCCTTGATGCGAATGCGGCTATTGCGAAAGAACACGCCATCGGCGATCTGCCGCAGGTCCTGCGCCGGTTCGCCCCAGACTTCCGCCCTTCCAGCGTTGGCCACGTAGTGCGAACGAGAAAGCTCGGCCAAGGCGTTTCCGCTCACGTCTTTGACAGTGTAGTGCGAAGTATCATCGCTGACCGAGGGGCACAGGTAGGGGGACACGACTTGCAAGGCGGCCGTCGCATTCGATGGCGACCAGCAGGGCAAGTTCAGATCGAAAATGTCGCGCGTGTTGCCGCCTTCGAGAAACGGCAGGATCTGTAACAGACAAGTCCAGCCAGGCCCCGCGTCACCATTTTCATCGATCGCGCCCATCACTCCGCCGGGCTTCGTCAGATAGGCGGATGGAAAGTATCCCTTGCTATCGTGAAACGTCTGCGTGGCGATGCCGATTTGGCGCATGTTATTGCTGCACTGCGTGCGCCGCGCGCTCTCGCGGGCCGCCTGAACCGCCGGCAACAACAGAGCCACCAACGCGCCGATGATGGCAATGACGACCAGAAGCTCAATTAACGTAAAAGCTCGACGAATGGATCGCACTTTGCACCTCCCATCAGAAAACCTCGCGCGCAGGCGCGAAGTTGCAAAAGCCCAAGTGGCACGCGGGTGCCGGGAGAAACGCACGTTTGGATGAACCCAAGAAGGGCGCATAAGCGCGCGGACGCTGCCGGCAGTTCGCTAGCCGAGCAGGGGAGGGGCGCGCGAATGGAGCGTGCGTGCGACAGGTGCCGAGGGTTGGCTGGGGTGAGCAACCGCCAGCCCGACGATCAATTCATAGGATCGATCCAGTTCGCAGGTCTTGGTCTCGACAACTCGCTGTCCGACAAAGCGGCACACGACGCAATCGTCGTCGTGGGCAAATTGAGCGTCGTCGAGCGAGCCATTGATGGCTAACTCATTGTCGTCAGCATGGGCACAGTCGTGGTCATGATCGCAACTGGCTTGCGCGCTCGAACCATGAACGTGGCCATCATGGACGAAACTGTCATGTCCCGCATGGTCGTGCAATAAGCCACTGAGGCAACTGGCCGCCGAATAGGCCAGCACCAACAGCAAACTCGTCAGGTGGTGGTAGCGGGAAGAGAGCATTGGGAATCGCTATTTCGCCGGATTATCCAGCAAGTCACTCTACCGCCTTTGAGCGTGTGGGTCAATTGAGGCGACATCCCCAAAAGTAGGTCACGCACCCCCGTGTGTGACAAAGCCCAGCAATGCTTTCACGCACGGGAAGCGTGACCTACTTCCAGTGGACTCATTTCGGGGCTTGCGTGCCGACGTAGCCAGGACCGGGTGTCATCACGAGCACTGCGGCCTCCGGAAACAAGATTTCTAGCTCTCGTTGTTTCGCAATCACGGCATCCTTTTCAACCACAACCGAAATCTGTTCGACGCCGGTTTCGCCAAGCATGCGAATTTGCCAAGGCGCACCCGCTCCAAGGTGAGCACGCTGCGAAACTGGCAGGTCATGCCAACGCTCGGCCTGAACCCCAATCCAATCAAGCGCAGCATGCCGGTCCATGATCCATTTCAATTGTGGGAAAAGACAAACGCCAAGTACCGCTACCACAACGAACATGGTTCGTAGTGAAAAGGACCAGCGGCGTTTAGGAGGTGTGCTTATGGCGAATCACGCTCCCAAAACAGGCGATCCAGTTCCGCTTTCCTTCTGCGGATCGCTTCAAAGTCTGGCGGGATTGAGCCCTGCCGATTGATGAGACGATCGACAAATGCTTTCCAATCAGAGTAGACAACGGCTTTCCAATCAGAGTAGGCAATGACTTTGCCAATGAACGGAGGATCGACGACTCGTCCAATGGAATCCAGCTCTTCCTCCAGCTTCGCGCGTTCTTCGGCTGGCAGATTCTCGCGTTTGAGTGTGTCGAGAATCTCCCCGATACGCGTTATCCGGGCATCGTCGGCTTCGCTCATAAGACGCATTATAACGGACGTCAGCGAAGTAGGTCACGCACCCCGTGCGTGACAAAACTCGGCAATGCTGTCACGCACGGGGTGCGTGACCTACTGGCTACTTGTGGGCAGCTTTATACGAATTCAGCGTCGCGTGGGCCTGGCCTTGGTGGTGGGCTTCGTGCCAACTGATGATGTGCAGGACGTCGTGGAACGTCAGTTTTCTGGCGGCTAGCGGCGGCGGGATTTCGCCCAGTCGGTCGTCGCTGTAGCCTTTGAGCGTTTCCAACAGTCGGATTCTCGATTCATTGAGTATCTGGCGAATTGTTGCAGCCGATGGAACGTCGTCGTCCGGCGTGCTGCCGCCGCGAAAGCGGGGCCACAGTTCCGTCCATTTGGCCGGCTTCTCCGGGGCCAATCTCTCGGTGGCAAAGATCTCTTCGGTAATGCCCACGTGCATCAGTTGCCAACCAACGTGGGCTCGCCCGGGACCGAGACGGTATGCTAACGCCGCTTTGGGATCGGGCAGTTTCTCAATTTCATCGAGCAGGCCCAACGTCCGGGCCCGGTTGAACGCAAAGCTCTTGGTCAAAATGTCGATCGTACTCATGGCTACCTGACCTTATTGGAGTTTCTTGCCGCGGGACGTCTTATCTTAAAGCTCAAATCAACCAGTGGCTAGAGTTGGCCATCGGGACTGTCGGGCCCGGTTGGGTGACCCAGACGACTCGTCGAGGCAGTCCGGAAACTCATCTTGCGCATCGCAAGACCCATCCCGGGGCTGCGCATGGCTTCGCCCCGGGCTATTACAGGTTGGGCCGTTGGCCCACATTTCGTCAGCCACATCGCTTGGAAGTTACGCCGCGTCTCAATTGCGTCACCCGGATCGGATCTCGACTCTTTCGAGCCTCTGGAAGCCAACAGACGGCCAAGCTATGCTGATCGCGAATCATTCCACACACGAACGCAACCGCGCAAGGCCGATCCTCATGAAACTTTCGCTCTGCTTCTTGAGCCTGATCGTACTGGCCGTGCCGGCACGGGCTGACGAGGCTGGCTTCGAGCCGCTATTTTCTGGCGGCAACCTGGACGGCTGGGAAGGCAATACCGAGATATTTCGGATTGAGGACGGCGCGATCGTCGGCGGCACGCTCAAGGCGCCAATCGCCCGGAATGAATTTCTTTGCACGAAGACCGACTATGGCGATTTCGAGCTGCGGCTGAAATTCAAGGTGCTCGGCGATGGCGCCAACGCGGGCGTGCAGTTCCGCAGCCGGCGCATTCCCAATCATCACGAAGTCAAAGGCTATCAGGCGGATCTGGGCGATGGCTGGTGGGGCTCGCTCTACGACGAGTCGCGGCGAAACAAGATCCTGGTCGCGGCCGATCTCAAAGCTGTCGATCGAGTCCTCAAACGGGGCGAGTGGAACGACTATACGATCCGCTGCCAGGGCCCCAGAATTCAACTCTGGATCAACGACCTGCAAACGGTCGACTATACCGAGCCCGACGCGGGCATCGAACAAACCGGCTTGATCGGATTGCAAATTCACGGCGGCAAACCGAGCGAAGCCTGGTACAAGGACATTCGCATCAAAAAACTCTAAACTGCAAACTCCAAAACACGCGGCCCGATTTTTTCTGTATCTGCACATAGTGCCCCCTGGCGACAGCGGCCGCGGAAGGTTTTCCTGACTTATGCAAGAGCCTCGATTCCTCTACTTCGATCTCGGCAACGTGCTACTGAAATTCGACCATCATCTGGCCTGCCGCCAGATGGGCGAAGTGTCGGGCGTGCCGGCCGAAAAAATCTGGCAGGTCGTGTTCGAGAGCGACTTGGAATTGCGCTACGAAGCCGGCGAAATCGGCGACCGCGAGTTCTACGAGATCTTCTGCGCGCAAACCGGCACGCGACCCGACTTCGACGCCTTGCTGTTCGCCGGCAGCGCCATCTTCACGCCGAACACTTCGATTTTTCCCGTCGTCGCCGCGCTCGACGCGGCCGGGTATCGGCTGGGGATCTTGTCCAACACCTGTCCGGGCCACTGGAGCTATTGCTCGCAAGGCCGCTATGGAGTGATCCAGTTGGCCTTCGACGTCTATGCCTTGAGCTATGAGCTGGGCGCGTGCAAGCCCGACGCCAAGATTTTCGAGGGGGCCACCAAACTCGCGGGCGTGCCGCCGCGAGAAATCTTTTTCGTCGACGACATCCCCGGCCACGTCGCCGCGGCCCGAAAGGCCGGTTTCGACGCAGTGCAATACACCACCACGCCCGCCCTCGTGGCCGATTTGCGCCAGCGCGGAATCGCGTTCAACTATTGACCTCATGTACTTCCGTGGAGCCTGGGGCGCCGATCAGTTCGGGGTCGAGGCCGCAGAGGTCAGCGATCGAATCGACGACGAGATCGGGGCGATAGGCGTAGCGGGCCAGATCCTCGCGCCTCGTTCCGCCGGAAAGCACGAGCACCGTGCGATAGCCCATTTGCACTCCGCCCAAGATATCAGTTTCCATCGTGTCGCCGATGATCGTGGTTTCGGCGGTCGTTAGTGAAAGTTCCTTGCGTGCCATCCGCATCATCACGGGGCTCGGCTTGCCGACGCTGAACGCCTTGAGGCCCGTGGCGGTTTCGAGCATGGCCACAATGGCGCCGCATCCGGGGCGCATGCCGTGCTGAGTTGGGCAATTGGGGTCGAGATTCGTAGCGATCAGTTTGGCCCCGGCGGTGATCATGCGCGTGGCCGCTTCGAGCATTTCGAACGAGAAGGCGCGGCCTTCTCCGACGACAACGTAATCGGGGGCCTGGTCGACGATCGAATAGCCGTTAGCGTGCAGCGCTTGCAACAAGCCCCCCTCGCCGATGACGTAGGCCGTGCCGTGGGGCAGTTGTTGCGCCAGAAATCGGGCCGTGGCAATGGCGCAAGTGAACACGTGCTGTTCTTCAATCTCGACCCCCATCCGCTGCAACCGGGTAGCAACGTCGCGGCGCGTGCGTTGACTGTTGTTGGTCAGAAAGGTGAAGGGCGTTTCGCTGGCCTGCAATTCCGCTATGAATTCGGCGGCACCCGGAATGAGTTGTCCGCCGCGATAGATCACGCCATCCATGTCAATCAAGAATCCTCGTTGCATCGCTTCTTTTCCTCGGAGTGTCTGAAAATCAAATACTAGCTGCCGGACCGGTGAGCTTCGCTCATCGTTGCAAGGAACATGCCGTACGGCTAGTTGCGACACCAACTTCTAACGATTCTCTTAAACAACACTGATCGACAGCGCGCAACTCCTTTAGCCTCGTCGATAACGCTCATCGAGCGCGCAGCAAAATGATCGCTAGCCCTTAATCCAGCGAATCTTTTGGACTGATTCGCGGAGAAGCCGAGAAAACTCGAAATCCCTCGACGCGTCTGCGGTGTTTCATGAGTGACGAAACTCGG
>JAYVCO010000537.1:0-6422 GCA_043749935.1 Planctomycetia bacterium | reverse complement strand
TTGCTGGCCTCCACCCACCCCTTCCATTACAATCAACACCCACACAGCGTCCTCGCCCTCATCCCCGAGTTATGGAGCTTCCTGCCATGGCCAAGTTGTCTCGCCGCAAGTTCATTCAAACGTCCGCCGCCGCCAGCACTGCCTTTGGGCTGTTTACGATCGCGGGCACCAAGGCATCTGGGAAGGTGTTGGGAGCCAACGATACGATTCGAGTAGGCGTCGCTGGCATCAACGGCCGGGGCAGATCGCACATCTCTGCTTTTAGCAAGGAGCTCAAAGACAAGAACGTGCAGGTCACGTACCTGATCGATCCAGACACGCGGCTGTTCGACTCGCGCAAGTCGATGGTGTCCGAAGGGGGCGGCAACGATCCGAAGTGCGTGCAGGACATTCGCCAGGCGCTCGACGACAAAAACCTCGACGCCGTTTCCGTGGCCACCTGCAATCACTGGCACTCGCTGATCACGGTCTGGGCCTGCCAGGCGGGCAAAGACGTGTATGTGGAAAAACCGATCAGCCACAACGTCTATGAAGGCCGCAAGTGCGTCGAAGCCGCGCAGAAATATGGCCGCGTCGTGCAACACGGCACGCAGCAGCGCAGCAGCAGCGAACGGGCCAGCGAAATCGCCGCCGTGCAGTCGGGCAAGTATGGAAAGTTGCTGGTCTCGAAAGCCTATTGCTGCAAAGGTCGCTGGAGCATCGGCAACAAGCCGGTGCAAGCGCCGCCTGAGGGCTTCGACTTCAATCTCTGGCTCGGCCCCGCGCCCGAACAGGCGTATCACGGAAACCTGGTCCACTACAACTGGCATTGGTTCTGGGACACCGGAAACGGCGACATCGGCAACCAAGGCGTGCATGAAATCGACGTGGCTCGTTGGGTCATCAAGGACGGCACGCTGCCCAAGAGCGTCTGGAGCCTCGGCGGGCGTTTCGGCATTGACGAAAAAGCCGGCGTCGCAAAAGGCATCGTCGACCAGGGCCAGACGCCCAACATGCAAATGGCCGTGTTCGATTACGGCGACACGCTGCTGGTCTTCGAAGTCCGCGGCCTGGTCGGCGAAGGCCAGAAAATGCAGAACAAAGTTTCCAACGAGTTCTACACCACCGACGGAGTCATCCGCAGCGGCACCTTCTTCCGCAACGGCAGTAGCGAAGGCGAGCGGGTCGTTGGGCCCGAAGTTCGGGTCACGCCGGGCGGTCCGTTCGGCAGCTTTATCGCCGCCATGCGCAGCCGCAAGCCGGAAGACGCTAACGCCAATGCCGAAGTAGCCCACTACTCGGCCGCCTTATGCCACCTGGCGAACATCTCGTATCGCCTCGGCAAGAAAGCTCCTTTCGACAAGGCGGGCCAATCGTTGGGCGACAACAAGCTGGTCGTCGAAACGTTCAACAACCTGCGCGACAATTTGAAAGTGGTTGGCGTGAACCTCGACGAGACGACCTACAACGTCGGCAGTTCGCTCGCGTTCGATGCCAAGACCGAAAAATTCACCGGTGCGGGAGCCGAGGCGGCCAATCCCATGCTGGCCCGGGCCTATCGCCACCCGTTCGTCGTGCCTCAGAGTGTGTAAAGGTCGGCCGATGCCGTTCGGCAACGCGTAAAATAACGCGATTTGTTTTGTCTCATCGGGGGAGATCCATACGTGCGCATTCGAATCCGACCCTTCGCGAGCATCATTATGATCGCGGCCGGTTTGCTGGCCGCTTGCCACCAAACGCTCAAGGCCGAAATCAATTGGCCGGGCTGGGGCGGACCGACGGGCACGAGCCATACGGCGGAAACCAACTTGCCGCTCAAGTGGACGAACGAGAGCGTGTTGTGGAAAGTGGGACTGAAGGGCTCCGGCCAGTCGACGCCCGTGATCTGGGGCAATCAGATCTTTCTGACCACGGCGCTGGAAAAAGGGAAGCAGCGGGTCGTGTTCGCGATCGACCGTCGCGACGGAAAACTGCTATGGGAGCAAGTAGCCTGGACGGGCGAGCCGGAAGAGTCGCACATCATGAACGGCTGGGCCTCGGCCACCTGCGCCACCAACGGAAAAGTCGTCGTGGCCTTTTTCGGCCGCGGCGGCTTGCACGCATATTCGCTCGACGGCAAACCGCTCTGGTCGCGCGACCTGGGGCGCTTCGACGGCCCCTGGGGAACCGCCGCCAGCCCGATTTTTTATGGCAACACGGTGGTTCAAAACTGCGACAGCGAATCGAAAGAAGCCTCGCTGTTGGCCGTCGACTGGAAGACCGGCGCGACCGTTTGGAGCACACCGCGGACCAACATGCGCGGTTGGAGCACACCGATCGTGATTCGCACTCCGGATCGTGAGGAGCTGATCCTCAACAGCCACGCTGGCGTGCGTAGTTATGAACCCAACACAGGCCGCGAGTTGTGGTGGTGCAAAGGGTTCAACGGCCGCGGCGAGCCTGTGCCCGCTTATGGCCAGGGCCTGGTCTACGTTGTCAACGGCCTGGCCGGCGACATCTACGCAGTTCGGCCGGGCGGCGAAGGAGACGTGACGTCGACGCATCGCGCCTGGCATACACAGCGCCGGGCTGGCCGCGACCTGCCTTCGCCCGTCGTCATCGACAAGTACTTGTTGGCCATGGGCATGGCGGGCGTTTTGGTCTGCTACGATTGCGAAAGTGGCAAGGAGCTGTGGAAGGAACGCGTTGGCGAGAAATACTCTGCGTCGCCGCTCGTGGCCGAAGGCCGGGCCTACTTTCAGAATGACGCTGGGGAAACCGTAGTGGTCGTACCCGGTGAAAAAATGAATATCGTGGCCAAGAGCAAGCTCGACTCGGAAGCCGACGAGCTGTTTCGGTCGGCGCTCGTGCCGAGCCAGGGCCAGATCTTCAACCGCTCGACTAATTACTTGTACTGCATCGGCGCAGCATCCAAGGGCGACGCCAAGTAGCCGGCCGCACCCCGAATCGTTCGTAGTTATCGCAGCGATTGGAGCGGATCGATGCCCTGCTTGCCTCAGTGCATTCTGAGGTAGATCTCGAGCAGTGTGCCGCCCGAAATGGGTAACCGCTGCGGCAACTCTGCTGACTTTTGCCACCGGCGTGGGGCGACACTCAGGTCCACTCGATTGGCGGCGCGTCTCAACTTTCTGGCAATGATCGCTTAAAGAACCGGCACGCTCGATTCGTTGCATTCCCCCCCGAGGGCTATGCTTCCCAAGTCCAAGGCTATTTTCTCGGCCGTGTAGCGACTCATACGACCGGCTGGCCACGAATTATCGACTCCGGCACGGTGGTTGCTTCAGCCGAGTAGTCCGACACGCCGCGCTGTAGTTGCGCGCCGCGGCTTGGAGCGTTTCGAGTCGGACGATAGCCCGCGGTTTGCGAGCGTCTCGTAATCCAATCGGTGATGAATTGCCGCGGCAGGAGGTGCTCCCATGATCGAATCGTTGGTCTCATCGGAACGATCTCTGTTGGTTACGTTGGAAGAGATCGGCCAGGTTCTGGCCACCAACGGACGGCCTACCGAGTCGCTACAGAACATTGTAGGCCTGATCCGCGAGCGCTTTGGAACCGACGTCTGTTCGGTTTATCTGCTGGAGCCAGATCGCAAGCATTTGGTGTTGGCCGCCTCAGTGGGCCTGCGGCCGGGGGCGATCGGCCGAGTTCGGATGCGTTCCAACGAAGGATTGGTCGGCCTCATTGCCGAGGAAATGCGTCCGCAGTCGTTCACGGACGCTGCCAGCCACCCTCGATTCAAATTCTTTCCGGAAGCCGGCGAAGAAATTTATCACACACTGTTCGGCGTGCCGTTGGTCGATCGTGGCGCGTTGCAGGGAGTGTTGGTGGTTCAGACTGCCGAGCCGCGCGAGTTTTCCGGGGGCGAAGCCAGCATGCTCGTGGCCGCCACCGCGCAGTTGAGCCCGCTGGTCAGCGAACTGCGAGCGCTCGAACATTTCGTCGCGCCAGCTTACGAGCGTTTGCGGGCGTTAGCCCAAAACTTGTGGTGGTGCTGGGATCGAGAAGCCAACAGTTTGTTTCGTGAGTTGGATCCCGTGCGCTGGCGGGAGTGCGATCATAATCCCATTTTGCTGCTGCGCAGCATGTCGATCGACTATCTGGAACAGCGGTGCCGGCAGTTGGTGCTGCACAGCCGAATCAACTATGTCTATCGGCGCATGCGCGAGTATTTGGAAACCGACAACACTTGGGGCGCGCGGAATGCCGGAGTGCTATGGGCGCGGCCGGTGGCCTACTTTTCCGCTGAGTTCGGACTGCACGAGTCAGTTCCCATTTATTCGGGCGGGCTCGGCATCCTCTCCGGCGATCACATCAAGAGCGCGTCGGACTTGGGGATTCCGCTGGTCGGCATAGGGCTGTACTACGATCAGGGTTACTTTCGACAGCGACTCGACATCACTGGCTGGCAGCAGGAAGATTACCTCGACCTCAACAGCGCCGACATTCCGATCCAGCCCGCGATGAGGCTCGACGGCGAACCGCTCACCATTTCCATCGAGACGCGTACCGGTTCTGTCTCGGCTCGTGTTTGGAAACTGACCGTCGGCCGCAACACTTTGTACTTGCTCGATTCCGATGTTCCCGGAAATGAGCCAGAAGATCGGGAGCTTACGGCCCGTCTCTACGGAGGCAATACGCGGACGCGGATTCGCCAGGAATTGCTGCTGGGCGTGGGTGGCGTGCGCGCTTTGGAGGCGCTTGGCATTGCTCCAGGCGTTGTACATTTGAATGAAGGGCACAGCGCGTTTGCCGTGCTCGAGCTCATGCGACAGTGCATGGAGCGAGAAGGGACCACGGTCGATGAAGCGATGCGTCGCGTCGCCTGCCGTACTGTGTTCACGACGCACACGCCGGTCCCCGCCGGCCACGATCGATTCTCGGCCGACCTGATCGACGAACATTTGGGTCCCCTGCGCGAATCGATGGGCATGGATCGTCACTATCTGATGGCGCTCGGCCGCATTGATCCCGACAACCACCACGAAGCCTTTTGCATGACCGTGCTGGCGCTCAAAGTCTCGCGACGCGCCAACGCGGTCTCATCGTTGCACGGCGACGTTTCCCGCAGCATGTGGCAATGCCTTTGGCCCGGCCGCGGTCAGGACGGCGTGCCCATTGGTCACATCACCAATGGCGTCCACGTGATGTCGTGGCTCGCGCCGCAGATGCAGGAGCTGTTCGAGCGACGCCTGGGGCCCGATTGGGCGCAGCGATTGGGAGAACCAGCCGGCCTCGAAGCCGTGGCATCGGTTGACGACGGTGAGCTTTGGGAGACCCACCAGACGCTCAAGGCCCGCTTGCTCGACTTTGCGCGACGGCGCGCGGTCTTTCAGGCCGAACGCCGAGGTGAGTCACCGGAAGTCATTGCTCAATGTCGCCGCGCCCTGAGCCTGGACACGCTAACGATCGGTTTTGCCCGGCGGTTTGCCACGTACAAGCGTGCCAACCTGATCATGCAGGACCTCGAACAGTTGATGGAATTCGTAAACAACCCGCAGGTTTCGCTGCAACTCGTGTTCGCCGGCAAGGCTCACCCGCAGGACACCCCCGGCAAACACGTGCTTCAGGAAATTGCCAGGCTCAGCCGCGACCCGCGATTCATCGGCAAGATCGTTTTCGTCGAGGATTACGACATCAACGTGGCGCGACACCTCGTGCAAGGCGTTGACGTCTGGCTCAACAATCCGCGGCGCCCTCTCGAAGCGTCGGGCACCAGCGGCATGAAAGTGGTTCTGAACGGCGGGTTGAACCTGTCGATACTCGACGGCTGGTGGGCCGAGGCTTATGATGGCCGCAACGGGTTCACGATCGGCCAGGGCGAAACGCACACTTCGACCGAGCTGCACGACAGTCGGGATCGTGCGGCGTTATTGGACGTCGTACGCAACGAAGTCGTGCCGCTGTACTACGATCGCGATCGCGACGGCGTGCCGCGAAATTGGGTCTCTCGCATGAAGCGCGCCATGCGCACGCTTGGCTGGCGATTCAGTTCCGACCGGATGGTGCGCGATTACGTGCTAAAATCCTATGTACCAGCGGCCGGCGGCACGAGCAGCGACATGAGCCGAATTTGAACTAGAATCAAGCAAACGCTTGAGTGCGCTGGCCGGCATTTTCGTCTCGCCAGTGTTCGGGCAACACGCCCGCCCCTCGACAAATCACCGGTTCGATTCCCATGGCCATTCGAGTCGCTCTGTATCACGAGACCCATTATCGATATGAGCGGCCGATCACGTTGGGGCCACAGATCGTGCGGCTCCGGCCGGCACCCCACGCGCGAACGCCGGTGGTCAGCTATTCGTTGAGCGTCGAGCCGCGCGGCCACTTTCTCAATTGGCAACAAGATCCGCAGGCCAACTTCCTGGCTCGTATTACGTTTCCGGAAAAGGTCCGTCATTTTCGCATTGTTGTCGATTTGATCGCCGAAATGACTGTGATCAATC
>JAYVCO010000536.1:0-2039 GCA_043749935.1 Planctomycetia bacterium | reverse complement strand
GAGTGGCGTAGGCCTCGGTAAGGAACCGATGAAACTGTGTTAGCTCCTCAAATGCGCGCGCACGTACGGAGGGTGTTTGGCTCAAGATCACTGCCCGATAAATTTCTTCTATTGCATCAGGTGGCTCGAAGGGAATGCGAGTCAATGCGCCGACCTCGACCAAGGGCGTGACAAACCGATGCAGCTTGGTGTAAATCGAGCTTAGCGCCCGGCCGCTTCTGCTTCGCGGGCCACCGTGCAACATCAGGTGGCGGGCGTATTTGACGATCACCGCGGCTGTGTCTTCCCGGTGAGCCAAGGCATCTGCCGCCAGTCCGATTTCCTGTCGGATCAACGAACGTCGATTCGCTTGAGCATCCCCCAGGGACTTGCCGACATGTTCGAGTTTTCCACGGTAATCAGAGTGAAAAATCTTCAGCACGCGAATTGCACTTTTTGCAGTACCGGCTGATCGTCGCGCATGGCTTGCGCTAGTAGCGTCATCGCTCGGCAGCGATTCCGGGTCGTCGATGCCGTTCAGTGTTACGGGAAAACAAGGCCAACCATCTTCCACGGAGATCGCCCGTCGCACCGAAATCGTGTCGGACAGCAGGCGATTGGACGCACTGCACCGCTCGATGCCGGACAGTTCAAACGTGGCGGCAACTTGCCGCGCATATTCGATCAGGTGAAGGACGTCGGTAGCCTCCACATTGTCGGGGACAAGTTCGGGCAGCGCTTTTGTCAGAAAGGTCGCGATCTTTTCCGAGGTTGGCTTCGCGGTTCTTCCGTTTGCAAGGGCCGCCACGAAATTTGCCGCTACTCCCGTAATGGCGCGATGTGCGTGCTCACTCGAGGCGCCCATCGGTACACGCAAAAATTCACTCGATGAACGACTCCGATTTGTCCGGTCCGCTCCAGCGACAATTTCTTCCACCTCGTCGAACGTATACGCCGGTGAGAAGAGCAATATGCCGACCACTGCCCGAACATAACGACCAGCGCCGCCCTGCCATCGTTCCGGCTGCTCAAGTATTGCGCGCCGAAGCCAGTTGATCTGTCGGTATGCAACGCCTGATCCGCGCAAGAATGGACTCGGCTCGGCTGATTTTGAAAAGCGCGGAACTGCAGGCACATGAGCCGGGCAGCTGGTGCGGGCGCGGAATTCTCTTATGAGGCGTGCCAGTTCGCAGCGCGTGGCCATTTCCATGCCCGGGCGATCGTCTGCACGGACGACCGCCCGAATAAGATCGTTGGTGTCGTCCGCGGTGATGACAACCACCTGTCCGTCGACAGCCGTCATCAATCGCGGTCGCTTGCCGCTGGTGTCGACGCGGAGTGAAGGGATAAAAACGCCGATGGCCTTATGAAGTTTTGGCTCGGCGGACTTCAAAAGCTCCTTGCGTTGCTCACTCCACAGCTGCTGGAGGTGTGCCATCGCGCGGCGGTGCTCGTTGCGATGCTCGCGCAAGCATTCGCCCCAGTTCAAAAGCTGAGGTAGCGGAAGCACCGCGTCGGCATCGGCTTTCTTTGCAACTCGATGCGAAAGCCACCCCTGTTTGACCAACGCTTCGTCGATCGACGGCCCAATGTCGGCAGCGAAATCGGAGGGAGACGCGGGGGAGCAGTCGGCCAGTGCCGTGGTGTCTGTCAGCATCCACCCCAGTTGCTGATGGCGAATCTCGGGATCGACGCCCATCTCGTGTAGCAACTGGTTGAGCACGTGCCGAAACACGTTCGGCCGCTCGGCGACAATACCTCCGGCACTGCGCGTGAGTGCCGCAACATCCAGCTTCGATTCGCTCCCGGTTTCATCTGCCGTGGACAGGAGCGCGCATTCGCTCTGCAGGATGCGCGCAGCAATCTCGCGGCCGGGATGGTTATCACTATTTGAAATGCGGCGAACGCATCGCAAGAAAGTGTGGATCACCTGGGCGCATCCTGAACCCAACGCGACGAGGCGGGTAACGTGGGAACGATCGAGCTGCTTATCCCCTACCACGGCCAACTCGAGGTCCAAGACCAGGTCATTGACGCGAATTTCTGCGAGCGCTTTCATC
>JAYVCO010000535.1:0-8385 GCA_043749935.1 Planctomycetia bacterium | reverse complement strand
CTCAGGCGTCCGACACGCACGAATTGGAATGAACCTGCTCATGACCTCACAGCGGTTTTCCCCGGAATTCAGGCTGCGAAGTAGCGCGGACTTTGAGCTCGTCTATCGCCGCAAGTGCTCGGCCTCGGACGGGTTGATTCTGGTATTTGTCCGCAAGAACGAGTTGCCGCATTCCCGGCTAGGACTTTCCGTTTCTCGGAAAGTCGGAAATGCCGTCGTCCGCAACCGCTGGAAGCGATTGTTGCGCGAAGCGTTTCGCCTGTCGCGCGTCGACTTACCCCCGGGTATCGATATCGTCATCATTCCGCGCGCAGGCGCCAAACCGTCCCTGGAGCCGCTCCAGAGATCGCTAGTACGCCTCGTTGCGCGGGCGGCCGCCAGACTTTCGTAGAGCAAACGGAAAAAACTCGAACGTAATCCTTGCAAGCATGCAATTCCTTTGGAAAACCCTCAAAGACCTGCCCGCTCTGTTGCTGATTGCACTGGTACGCGTTTATCAGTTGCTGATTAGCCCCTGGTTGGGTCCAACATGCCGCTATACCCCTACCTGCAGCAACTACATGATCGAAGCAGTACATAAATACGGGTTCTGGCGGGGCGCTTGGCGGGGCATGCGGCGCATCGCCCGCTGCCACCCATTTCGAGCTGGCGGCTACGATCCGCCGTGATGCTAGCACGCAGAACTGCCGACTGCTCACGGATTTTCGCACGAGCGCCTGCTCGTTGGAACGAGCAAAAGCGACCTTGACCGAGGTATCGAGTCCAGCTATCTTCCCGCCCTCGTTAAAGCTTTTCTGAGAAACTCGTTCGACGTTTCTCGTAGCGAAACGGCAAAGTCGTGGTGTGCACGGAAGCATGCGTGGGCCGTTTTCGCCGAGAAAAAATGCAACGGAGCAAGGCATGAAGCCCTGCGGCGCTTGGCTTGTGTGCAGTGTGGTCGCACTCTGTGGGTGTGCCGCGCCCGCATTGCGCTCGCAGAGCCCCGAGGAGCTAAGCGACGCCCTTCAGGTAAAGACCCGGCTTGTCGGCGATGTGGCTCGACCCTTTGGCGACAAATACGTGAAAGTCGAATCCGTGGCTTTGATCACGGGGCTGGATAACACGGGCGAAGACCCCGCCCCTTCGCCGCAACGCGCCACGTTGCTGCACGAATTACAAACGATCGGCGTGCAAAACCCCAATCAACTGCTCGCTTCGCCGACCACGGCGCTGGTGTTAGTGCGCGGCTTCCTGCCGCCGGGCGTGCAGAAGGGGGACAAGTTCGATCTCGAACTGCAGGTTCCCTCGCGCAGCGAAACCACGAGTTTGCGCGGCGGCTGGCTGATGGAAACGCGCATGACCGAATTGGCTGTTTTGGGCGGCCAGATTCACGAAGGCCATCCTTGGGCCGTGGGCGAAGGCGCCGTGCTCGTCGATCCCGCCGCCGAAGGTGAGAAAGATCGCGTACTGCTGGTCCGCGGCCGAGTGCTTGGCGGCGGAACCGCCCTGAAATCGCGCGATATCGGCCTGTTCATCGCGCCCGAAGACAAATCGGTGCGGATCAGCGGCCAGATTGGCCAGGCCATCAATCACCGCTTCCACACGTTCTCGCGTGGTATCAAGCAGGGAGTTGCCACGCCGCGCAGCGACGAACGCATCGATCTGAAAATCCACCCTCGGTACAAAGACAACATCACTCGCTATATTCGTGTTTTGCGATCCATTCCGCTGAAGGAATCGGTCGGCGACCAGGCGCTGCGTATCGCTCTCTTGGAGCGGCAATTGCTCGACCCGATTACTGCTGCGACCGCCTCCCTGAGGTTGGAAGCTATCGGGCACGATGGCATCACCGCACTGACCAAGGGCATCGCCAGCACCGACCCCGAGGTGCGATTCTATGCGGCTGAAGCCTTGGCTTATCTCGACGAAGGTCGAGCGGCGGCTCCCCTGGCTCGCGCCGCTCGCGAGGAGCCAGCCTTCCGCGCCTACGCCCTGGCTGCTTTGAGCACGATCGATGATATGGCGGCACACGACGAACTGCTCGACTTGCTGGAAGTACCCAGTTCCGAGACGCGTTATGGCGCCTTCCGCGCGCTATGGGCGATGAACCCCAACGATCCGCTGATCCACGGCGAAAATCTCGGCGGGCAATTCAGTTATCACACTCTCAACACGGCCGGTCCGGCAATGGTACATGTTACGCGCACGTTCCGACCCGAGGTCGTGCTGTTTGGCAATGAACAGCGGCTTGAAACTCCGTTTGTGCTCGAGGCCGGCAAATCGATTCTCATCAAGGGTGCGGCCGACAAAGTCACGGTCAGCAAGTTCGTCGTTGGCCAGCCGGACCAAAAACGAATCGTCAGCGTGAAGATCGACGACATCATTCGCGCCATCGTGGAGCTCGGCGGAACCTACCCTGATGTGGTGCAGGCATTGCAACAAGCCAAGGGTAGCCACGCGATGTCGAGCCGGTTCGAGGTCGACGCGCTACCCGACGGCGATCGGCCTTATCGACACAAAGAGGAAGGTCAGTCCGAAGGCGAGGAGGCGACCGGCGAGCGGATCGAGGTGGCCACACCCCTGCCCGATCTATTCTCCTCGAAACGGCGAAAATCCACCCGCTAGTCTCGGATTCGAGGGAGCCGGCCGAGGCCGTCATTTTCAAGGGTAAAATCCCGGAAAAAAGGCAACGCCTCGGACCCCATTCCTTGATAAAATGGAGTGTTTGTTGCCCACCCCACTCTGAAAACTGTCACGCCCATGCTCAAGGCGCTCGAACTTGTCGGCTTCAAAAGTTTTGCCGACAAAACTCGGCTCGAGTTTCCCCGCGGCATAACGGTCGTCGTCGGTCCCAATGGCTCGGGCAAGTCGAATATCGTTGACGCCATCAAGTGGGTACTGGGCGAGCAAAGCGTCAAGAGTTTGCGCGGCAAGGAGATGGCCGACGTCATCTTCAATGGCTCCGCCACGCGGCGAGCGCTGAACTCCGCCGAAACGACCCTCACCTTCGATAATTCAGCCCGGCTGCTGGCCGTCGACACCGCCGAGGTCCATATCACCCGCCGCGTCTGTCGCAGCGGCGAAGGTGAGTATTTGATCAACCGGCAACCCTGCCGGCTGCGCGACATTCGCGATTTGTTCGCCGGAACTGGCGTCGCCACGGAAGCCTATAGCGTCATCGAACAAGGCAAGGTCGACGTTCTGCTCCAATCCTCGCCGCGCGACCGTCGGTTGATTTTCGAGGAAGCTGCCGGCATCAGCCGCTTCAAGGCCAAGAAGCTCGAGGCCCTGCGGCGGCTGGAACGTGTCGAGCAAAACTTGTTGCGGCTGTCGGACATCGTCGACGAAGTGGACAGCCGGCTGCGCGGCGTCCGGTTGCAGGCGGCCAAAGCGCGGAAGTACAAGGAATACGCCGATCGCCTCCAGTCGCTACGCACGCAAGTCGGCCTTGCCGATTGGCGAAAACTGACAGGCAAGTTGACGGAGCTCACCGCGGATCTCGAAGCGACTCGCGAGGAAAACACGCTGTCGTTGGCGCTGGTCGAGTCGCTCGAAGCGAAAGCTCTGGCGATCGAATTGCAGATTACCGATGCCGACGCTGCAATGCGAACCAGCCAGGGACGCATCGCGCAGAATCGAGAGCGAATCGCCTCGCACGAGTCGTCGATCGATCACGAGCGGCGCCGCGGCCGCGATTTGGAAGAGGAAATCGCCCGTTATCGTCGGCAATTGAGTTCGATGGGCGTTCGCGCCGGCGACCTGCAGCAACAACTCGAAAAGCTCGATCTCGACCTGCAAGGGGCCGAACAGCAGCATCGTGACGTCGCTCGTCGGCTGGCCGAAGAAGAGCGCGGTTTGACGAAGCTTACTGCGCAAGTCGACGAACTACGCGCCGAGAATGAACAGCATCGCACCGCGCACCTGGAGCGATTGCGCACGGCCGGAGCCTTGGGAAACCAAATCAGCTCGCTGGAATCCAAAGTTACTTCGACGCAAGCGATGCGAGAGCGCGGCGCCCGGCGGTCCGCCGAGCTCGCTGCTACTCGAGAGACGCTGGCCGTCGAAGTCCAACGATTGCAAACCAGCGTCGATGAATTAGCGCAGGACTGTGAACACCGCCATGCCGAATTGCAGCAAGTGCAGTCGCAATTGGCCGACGAGCGCCGCCAGGCAGCTCAAGTGCAACGACAATTGAGCGCGCTTCGCGAGCGCCATTGTGGAGCCACCGAGCGCGCAGCCGTATTAGAAGAGCTGGAAAAGCGGCTCGAAGGGCTTAGCGCCGGAGTCAAACAGGTTCTGATGCAAGTCCAATCGGCTACGGCCGGCCCCTTCCAAGAAGTCCGCGGGTTGGTGGCCGATTTGCTGCACGTTAATTTCGAGACCGCGCCGCTCGTCGAGGTCGCGCTGGGCGAAATGGCCCAATGCCTGGTGGTGGCTGGCGGGCGCGACCTGGTTGCGCATTTGCAAGAGTCGTCATCGCTTTCGGGTCGCGTGGGCTTCATTCGTCTCGATGTGCTGCCGCCGAAAACACATTTGGATCAAATCGATCTGCACGGTGAGACGGGCGTCTTGGGCCGAGCCGATGAATTCGTCGAGACCGCTCCAGAGTTCGCCGTGCTCGCGAAACGGTTGTTGGGAAAAACGTGGATCGTCGAAAACCTCGCCACTGCGCTATCTCTTTCAGAATCGACCGGCCGAGGCTTAAGCTTTGTAACCAGAAATGGCGAGCTCGTGTCGGCCGATGGCACCTTGTACGTTGGCCCGCGTCACACCTCCACGGGGCTGATCTCGCGCCGCAGCGAACTGCGAGCGATCAAGCAGCAAATCGCGGAAATGTCCGCCCAAATCGAAGTGCAGCAAACCTTGTCGACGCGCCTCGACGAACAGGTTGCGCGCCAAGACGCGCTTGCGCAATCACTGGCTACGCAGTTCCAGCAAACCAGCGAGGAGCTCGGGAAACAGCGATTGCGGGCCGGAGCGGCCGAGGAACGCCAGGCACAGCTCGATAGGCAACATGCCACGGTAAAAGCCGAATTGCAGGCGGCCGAGGACGAACATCAGCGCGCTTCGGCGGCGCTGGCCGACACCCGCGCCGAGCGTGCCAAGATCGACAGCACGTTGACCGAACTCGAGGCCCGGATCGCCGAGGGAGTCGAACGGGCCGGCCAGTTGGAACAGGTGCGACAGCGATTCAGCCGCGAAGCCGGGGCCACGAAAATCGATGTGGTCAAAACCGAGCAACGACTTGCGCATTTGACCGCGCAGAAAAGTCAGTTGGAGCGCGATCAACAGGAACGAGGCCGAGCCCTGACCGACAGCCGCACGCAATTGGCGTCGTGTCTGAGCAAACTGCAAGACGCCGAACGCGAGATCCTGTTAGCCGAATCCGAGGTTGCACACCTATATTTGCAGAAGGAGCGGTTCGCGCTCGAAGCCTCGGGGCACGTGCAGCAACGCGACCTGTGGCGCGAACAAAAAATCCAGCTAGCAGCCGATGCCCACCGAACCCGCGGCAGAATTCGCAAGCTCGAAGCCAAATTGCACGCCAAGGAACTGGCGGCCGGTGAAGTCCAACACGAACGAACCACGCTGGCCGACCGGATGCGCGAGGACTACGCGATCGAACTGGGCGAGCTCGAACACGAACCGTCGGCCGAAGAATTGTTGGAACGGACCGAGATCGATCGCGAAATCGCCGACCTGCGCGGCAAGCTCAACAGCATTGGCGGAGTCAACCTCGATGCGCTCGCGGAGCTCGAAGAGCTCGAAACTCGTTTCAATACGCTCTCCACGCAACACCAGGACCTCTCATCGGCCAAGGCGTCGCTCGAACAAATCATCGGCAAGATCAACGCCGACAGCCGCCGGTTGTTCGCCGATACGCTGGAAGTCGTGCGAGGCCACTTCCAGTCGTTGTTCCGCAAACTGTTCGGTGGCGGTCAGGCCGACATCGTGCTCGACGAGGGCGTCGACATTCTCGACAGCGGCATCGAAATCGTGGCCCGGCCGCCGGGCAAGGAACCGCGCAACATTTCACTGCTAAGCGGCGGCGAAAAAACTTTGACCTGCGTCGCGCTGCTGTTGGCCATTTTTCGCAGCCGGCCCAGCCCGTTCTGTGTGCTGGATGAAGTTGACGCCGCTCTGGATGAGGCCAACATCGAGCGATTCATCGGCGTTTTGCAGGAGTTTCTGGCCTGGACGCAATTCATCGTCGTCACGCACTCGAAGAAAACGATGACCTGCGCCAGCACGCTCTACGGAATCACGATGCAAGAGTCGGGCGTGTCGAAGCGAGTTTCCGTGCGATTCGAGGATGTCAGCGAAACGGGCGAAATCCTCAACGTGCGCGAGCCCGACGTCGAGCAACCGAAGCTTTCGGACGACGAAACCCAAGCGGCTTGACGTTTGGGTTCTCTAGGATCCTACACGCTGCTACATGAACGGCGTGGGCGTGAAGCCGATGATCACGAACATCAGCGTCAGCCAGCCCAAGATCACGCGCCCGGTGCCCAGCGGCAAATCGTCATTGGCCGTTGGCGGATGGTTTGGACCCATCAGTACCAGCAGCAGCAACATGAACGACCATTGATAATTCCGGGTCACGAGCACGGCGACGATCGCCACACCCAACAACATCGATGCAATCAAGTGAGCCTTTTTGCGGAGCAGGGCGTACAAGATATGTCCGCCGTCGAGCTGCCCGATCGGAAACAGATTCAACGATGTGATCAAAATGCCCACCCAGCCGGCCCTTGCCAGCGCATGTAGCTCGATGGTTTGGTTTTCCGCCAATGGACCGTGGAGCCATGGAACTAGTATCTGGAACAAGAGCGGCGCACCTAGTCCGTGTTCGAATCCACCCGGCGGGACATTAACGACCGTGGACCACTGAATCCCAATAACAGAACAGACGAGCGCCGGCACCAATCCCGCCAGTGGCCCAGAAATGCCGATATCAAACAGCGATTTCCGATTGCCCATGTGGCCACTCATGGCAATTACGGCGCCCATCGTGCCCAATGGCGTGCCCGGCATGGGGATGAAATAGGGCAGGCTGGCCGCCACGTGATAGCGGCGGGCTTGAATGTAGTGCCCAAACTCGTGGCACAACAAAATCAGCATCAATGGGGCTGCGTAGGCAAAGCCGCCAGTCGCATAGGTCGTGTAGCAAGTCGCGAGAAACAGCAGCAGTGGCACGAGAGTTCGAGGCTGAAGTCGAGTCTCGTCGATTGCGTCTGGTCGCTCGTCGACAATTTCCGGGGTTAGTGGCTCCTGCGTCAGCGGCGGTCCTGCGGTGCTGGGATCGACGTTCTCAAATCGACCGGGAAGCGAGCTCATACGGAATTTTGCCTTTCTCGGACCTTAGCGGGTTGCCAATTCCAGGGGAATTCTAGTTCCCACCGGTGAGTGAGCAAGCCGCGTCCCTTCTCCATTGACATGGGGCGCTCCATGTCCGGACTCACCCAGAGGATCGCAAGCCGGATAAATACCCAGAATTAGCCCGAAAAAGCGGTTTTGGTCTGCGATTGCTCCCTGAAAAACCACACTCAGGACTCAATTGACTTTTTCGCGCAAGTCAATTACATTTTTGGACTTCTGTGGTCCGCGAGACGGTTTCCCCTGCTGGGGTCCGAGCCGTGCGGGTCTGCGAAAGGCGTCGAGGCGCGCGTGGCCATGGCGCGCGTGCGTATCTGGCGACTGCTTTATCCCTCGTTCAAACATTCCGTGCGTTGGAACTTCATTCGCGTTTGTTAGAGCCAGCGGAGCCATCTCAGACGATGACTCGGGTAGGTTCCCTCGCGAGCAAGCCGGCGGCGGCAAAGGCGACGTTGATGCATTATTGTTGGCTTTCGAGTCACGGCCATTACCGGCCCGCGTTCTCGCGGGCGGAGGCCCATGCACCTCGCTTGCTTCGCGCTTCCGCCGGGTCGCGGCACCTAAATGAATTTGGCGGGCCTGCGATGCCCGGACTCAACCTGAAAGCTTGATCCGAGATTTCCGCGGTTCGCCAGTCCTCCGCGATACGATTCCTCGGAACAGATAACTTACAAATTTGGAAAACGTGTACAGACTAATCAGTATTTGGAGACCAGCCGTGAGATTTTTTCGTACCCCGTTGCAATTGACGACCCAGGTGGTCATGGGAGCCTTGGCCCTGTGGCTGCTTTCGGGATCGACCGTATGTGCGAGCGAAGCCCAGCTTGCGATTCCCGACCTCCACGTCGGGGAGTTCACGATCGGCGGTCAAACGATCACCGCGTGGAACCTGTTGTGGTACGGGTCGTGGGTAATCATGGGTACTCTCGGCATCAGTTTGTACCTGTACCACCAGATCAAGAATCTGCCGGCGCACGAGTCGATGCTGGGCATTTCCGAGATTATTTTTCAAACCTGCAAGACCTACCT
>JAYVCO010000534.1:0-16488 GCA_043749935.1 Planctomycetia bacterium | reverse complement strand
GCAAGTGCGTCGCGGATTGTGAATTGCGGGTCGTCGACGCGGCGGGGCGTCCATTGCCGCCAAATCAGGCCGGCGAGATACTGATCCGTTCGCCCTTCTTGTTTACCGGCTATTTCCGTCGCGACGACTTGAATGTCAGTTTGTTCGACGGCGAAGGGTTTTATAACACGGGCGATTTGGGTTATGTTGACGAAGACGGGCACGTGTATATCACGGGCCGGATGAAAGACCTGGTCATTATCGGCGGAAAAAACATTTATCCGCAAGACGTCGAGCAGGTGGTCAACGAAGTTCCCGGAGTTCATGCCGGTCGCGTGGTCTCGTTTGGCGTGCCGATTCGAGAGCTCGGAACCGAGGGGCTAATCGTGTTGGTGGAAAGCGACGAGCCCGAGGCGGCTTGGGAGGAAATCTCCCAGCGAATTCGCAATGCGGTGCCAGGTCGCCTGGATGTCGACGTGGCCGATGCCCGGGTCGTGGAACGCGGTCGATTGCGTAAGAGCACAAGTGGCAAATTGGCTCGTGCGGGCAATCGCGAGTGGTATTTAAATGGTACATTTGGGGCGGTGCCGCAATCGATTTCTCCTGACGAGTAAGTGAATCATGGACGTTCCGTTACCATCCATCCTTGATGTGGTTCGAGGTTTCGTCGAACATAAACGCGGAAAGCCGGTCCAAGCGATCGGAGCCGAAACGCCACTGTTGCGCGATGGCTATTTGGATAGCTTTGCGCTGGTCGAGTTGATTGCCGAGTTGGAAAAAAAACTGGGAATCAGTTTGCCCGACGGTTCGCTGATTCCGGAAGATTTCGAATCGCCAACGGTGCTTTACAACCGACTACAGGAGCTTTGATTTGGCGCTCTCTTCGACCCGAGACCTCGCGGGGAAAACCACCGAGCCGTCAGCGACCGCTATGAACATACCCTACTTTCGCCCTTCGATCGGCGAAGCCGAAATCGCGGAAGTCGCCAATTGCTTGCGTTCGGGGTGGCTGACCACGGGCCCCACAACCAAGCGTTTCGAAGCCACCTTCGCCGAGGCGGTCGGCGGCAAGCATGCCGTGGCGGTCAACTCGGCCACCGCGGCGCTTCATCTGGCAGCCGATGCACTGGGTCTGGCACGCGGGCACGCCGTGCTGGTGCCCACGATGACCTTTGCGGCCACGGCCGAAATCGTGCGCTATTGCGGCGCGTTGCCGATCCTGGTCGATTGCGATCCGCAGACGTTCAACATGGACCTGGCGGACGCCGAACGAAAAATCGCCGCGTTGCAATCCGGCAAATTGGCCGCGGCCGAAGGGCAGCAACCAAAAATCGTCGGCATCATTCCGGTCCACGTCAGCGGACTGATGATGGACATGGCGGCAGTCCACGCGTTGGCCAAACGTCATAACCTCTGGGTCGTAGAAGACGCTGCTCACGCCTTTCCCGCGGCCTGGCGCTCGAACGCGGATCAACCCTGGCAACGCTGTGGGCAGGGAACATCGGCCGTGAGTTGCTTTTCGTTTTATGCCAACAAGACGATCACGACGGGCGAAGGGGGCATGGCTGTCACGGACGATGCAGCACTGGCGGATCGCATGCGAATGATGTCCTTGCACGGGTTATCGCACGACGCGTGGGGCCGATATAGCGGCGGAAGTTGGGACTATCGTATCGTCGAGGCCGGTTACAAGTACAATCTGACGGATATTGCCGCAGCGATCGGGGTCCACCAACTCGAGCGTGCCGAAGCCATGCGCGCCGAGCGGCAGGCAATCGCCCTCTGGTATCTCGACAAGCTCACGGACGTGGCCGAAATTGAGCTGCCAGTCGTCCCCGCGGATCGAATCCATGCCTGGCACCTGTTCCCAATACGTCTGCGGCTCGAAAAACTGTCGGTTGACCGCAATGAATTCATTACTCAATTGCGCGCTCGCGGAGTGGGCTGCTCGGTTCATTGGCGGCCTTTGCATTTGCATCCCTATTACGAGAAATTTGGCTGGAAGCCGGACGAATTTCCGGTCGCGTCGCCGCTGTGGGAACGATTGGTGAGCTTGCCTTTGTTTCCCGGCATGCACGACGCGGAACGCGCTCACGTGGCCCAGGTAGTTCGTGATTTGTGTCTGCAACATCGCGCGTGAATGGTACAACCGAATCGTCCGAGGAAGCTCGTCAGATCCTTGGCCCAAAGATCGCGGCACCCGGGAACCTGAAGGTTGCCGCCGGATTTCTGGCGATTGCAGTCCCTCCTGCCGCAATTCTCTTGGACACGGCAATTGCCATCCTGCGAGGTTGGCGGATTGAGTCGCGGCTCGATCTGGCTGGCCTGACCGCGGCCGGCGCAGTACTGATAGCTCTCGCCGTGCTCCTGCTGCTGCCGGTGGGACGACACTTCTTCGGTCGGCGATTTGCGCAATTGATTCTTCTGAGTTTGAGTTGTTGTGCGACCTGGGCGGTTGCCGAGGCGGCGCTCGGTCCGTTGCTGGCCAAGGTCGGCGATCCTTTTCACGGCCGGCGGCCAGGGCTAAGGCTTGTCTATCGCCCCACGCCCGGCGTGATGCGCGACGTGGGACCCGAAGCGCACGTGACGTACAACGCATGGGGCGTCCGCGGCCACGACTTGCCGGCGCGAGAAGCCGCCGATCGCATCCTCTGCCTGGGCGGAAGCACCACGGCGTGCACGTATTTGGACGACGACAAGACCTGGCCGCAAGTGCTCGAAGCCGATGTACGGGCCGCCGCCGGTTCGCAAGCCTACTGGGTCGGAAACGCCGGGCTTCCGAGTCTGCGCACCGACGAGCATTTGCGGTTTCTCGAAAACTCGCCAATAACCGCTCAGATTGATTGCCTGATCGTGCAGGCCGGTATCAATGATTTCATGTCCGCGCTCACTGGCCCGAATCCACCACCGCCGCTTTGGTCGCATTCGCGCATCTGGCAACTAGCTCGTGTGCTTTGGCGGCAATGGGGCAACTCGGGCACGGTCGTCGAGGACGGGGCGGCAACGGTCTATGTGCGACGCCGCGCCCTGCGACAGGCAGCCGAAATCCAACCTTCGTCGCCCACGCTAGAACCCGGGCTGAACGAGTTTGCCCGTAATTTGCAACAGATCATCGATCTCTGCCGCCAACACCACCTCCGCGTTGTCTTCACGACCCAACCGGTGCTTTGGCGAGTTGATCTGGATGAACAAGAACGGGCGCTGTTATGGTTTGGCCAATTGCCCGACGGGCGTTACTTATCGGTCGAGCAGCTTCGCGCTGGCATGGATCGATATAATGCCACGTTGCGAAAAGTGTGCGATGAAAACGGCGTGGATGTGATTGACTTATCCGCATTGGATGGCGATCCGACCATGTTTTATGACGACTGCCATTTCACCGAAACCGGGGCGCGCGAGGTGGCCAGGCTCGTTGCCGATTGGTTCCTTGCCCACCCCGTTGGCACTGCCGAGGAGCAAGCGAAATGACCGCGATCCTCGGCATTTCCGCTTTTTATCACGACGCTGCCGCTGCGATTATAGTTGACGGACGGATCGTGGCCGCCGCGCAGGAAGAGCGCTTCACGCGAAAGAAGCACGACGAGCGATTCCCGCAGCATGCAATCGAGTACTGCCTGGAGGTGGCCGGCCTGCGGCCCGATCGGCTCGACTATGTCGGCTTCTACGACAAGCCGCTGTTGAAATTCGAGCGATTGCTGGAAACGTATCTGGCGTCGGCTCCCCGTGGTTTTCGCTCGTTCCTGCTGGCCATGCCGCCGTGGCTGCGGCAAAAGCTCTATCTGCCGCGAGAGCTGAATCGAGGCCTCGGCCATCAATACAAGAAGCGATATATCTTCGCCGAGCACCATGAATCGCACGCGGCCAGCGCTTTTTTCCCCTCGCCCTTCGAGGAGGCCGCCATCCTGACGCTCGACGGCGTGGGCGAATGGGCCACGGCCAGTTTCGGCCATGGGCGTGGAAATCGCATGACTCTGACGCACGAACTACGATTTCCCCACTCGCTGGGCCTGCTCTATTCGGCGTTTACCTACTTCTGCGGCTTTCGCGTCAACTCCGGCGAATACAAGCTGATGGGCTTGGCGCCCTACGGCGAACCGAAATATGCCGCGCTGATTCTCGAACGGCTGATCGACCTCAAGCCCGACGGCTCGTTTCGGATGGACATGCGCTACTTCGACTATTGCCACGGGCTGACGATGACCTCGAGGCAGTTCAATGAGCTGTTTGGCGGCCCGCCGCGAAGCCCCGAGTCGCCCTTGACCCAGCGCGAAATGGATATCGCGGCCTCGATTCAGCAAGTGACCGAAGAGATCATGGTTCGGATTGCCCGACACGTTCGCGCAACAACTGGTTCGAAGAACCTCTGCCTGGCCGGGGGCGTCGCGCTCAATTGTGTTGGCAATGGGCGGATTCTACGCGAGGAAATCTTCGAGAAAATCTGGATTCAACCCGCCGCGGGTGATGCCGGCGGAGCTTTGGGCGTGGCTCTGTTGATCTGGCACCAACTGCTCGGCGAGCCGCGCACGGTCGAGCGGCGCGACAGCCAAAGTGGTTCGCTCCTGGGCCCCGCGTTCAGTGACGATGAGATTCGAGCGTTTCTCGATGAAGCCGGCGCCGAGTATCGGTACTGCGAATCGGACGAAACACTGTGCGACGAAGTGGCGAATCTCTTGGCGGCGGAAAAAGTCGTGGGCTGGTTCCAAGGGCGGATGGAATTTGGCCCCCGCGCTTTGGGCTCTCGCAGCATCCTGGGCGACGCCCGCAGCAGCGACATGCAATCCGTGATGAACCTGAAAATCAAGTTTCGCGAATCCTTCCGCCCGTTTGCCCCTTCGGTATTGGAAGAGCACGCCACCGAGTACTTCGAACTGCCCGCCGGACAGGAAAGCCCCTACATGCTGCTGGTGGCGCCTGTGCAAACCCAGCAGCGGATCGACGCCAATGGCCAGGCCGAGTTGCGCGGGTTGGATAAGTTGAAAACACGCCGCTCGACAATTCCGGCGGTCACGCATGTCGATTATTCCGCGCGAGTGCAAAGCGTGGATGCCGACCGGCACGGGCGTTATCGAACGCTACTCGAACGGTTTTATGCCAAGACTGGCTGCCCGGTGCTGATCAACACCAGCTTCAATGTTCGCGGCGAGCCGATCGTTTGCACGCCGCAGCAAGCCTATCGCTGTTTCATGGCCACGCACATCGATGCGCTGGTGCTGGAACGGTTCGTGCTGGTAAAACAAGATTCCTCCGCCACGAGCGAAGACAAAGCCTACTTGAGCCAATTCAGCCTGGACTAACGCACCACTAAAGCAACATGGCGCTACTAGAAATCAATCTCGATCCGAGCCCCCGCCAGATCCGACAGTTCGCTTTCATCGCGCTGCCGGGATTATGCCTGGTATTGGCCACGATAGCCTTGTGGCGTTTTGACTCCTGGCCGTCGGCCGGAGCACTGGCCGCCGTTGGCGTGGCGAGCGTGGCGCTCGGCCTGGCCCGACCGCGGTGGATGCGAGTCGCCTACATTGGCTGGATGTTGGCTGCCTTTCCGATTGGCTGGCTGGTGTCGCACGCCTTGTTGGCTGCGATCTTTTATCTAGTGATGACGCCCATCGGGTGGTGCATGAGAATCATGGGGCACGACCCGCTCGAGCGACAGTTTGACCGTGAGGCCGAAACCTACTGGGTGCCGCGTTCGCAAGAATCCGACCCATCGCGTTACTTTCGACAGTTCTAAGTTTGGATTCAGTGCATGACTGCGGATGAAAAAGATCGCTCGACGAAGCAATTCGTCGAGGAAGCTGGCAACCGAACTCGCAGCACGCTGGGCGAGCTATGCGATTTCTTGCGCCACAACAAGAAGTGGTGGCTCACGCCGATTGTCGTGATGTTGCTGTTGGTGGGCGCCCTGGTGATTTTGGGCGGAACGGCAGCCGCTCCGTTCATTTACACCCTGTTTTAGGCGGCTCCCGCTTTGCCAGACTCGCTCGACAGAATGCAGCCGGCCCAAGAACTTTCACCGATGGCAAATCCGCCGCGACGCCCGATTCAAGCCGGGCTCAAGCGGTTTTGCGATTTTGTCGCCGCGGGAATCGGACTCGTGCTGCTCAGCCCGGTCCTCGTCATCGCGGCAATTGCCATCTGGCTCGACTCGGGCAGGCCGGTGTTCTATTTACAGGAGCGCATGGGCCGGAACTTCGAACCGTTCTGGATTTACAAGTTCCGCACGATGGTCACCGATGCCGACAAACGCGGCGGACAACTGACAGCCGGCGCCGATCCGCGCATTACGCGCGTGGGCCGATGGCTGCGACAAACGAAAATCGACGAATTGCCGCAGTTGTTCAACGTGCTGCGAGGCGACATGGCGCTGGTGGGGCCCCGGCCGGAGGTGCCACGCTACGTCGAGATGTACCGCGCTGACTACGCGTACGTGCTTTCCGTGCGGCCGGGGCTGACCGATCCGGCGAGTGTCAAGTATCGCGATGAAGCGGCAATCCTGGCCGCCAGCGCCGACCCCGAGCAGGAATATATCGGCCGCATCCTGCCCGACAAAATCGCGATGGCACGCGAATACATCGCTCGCGCGACCCTCTGGAGCGATCTAGGCGTTCTCGTTCGCACGCTGTTGCGAATCACCCATTAGCCCACTCGACGTCTCGAGCGGGCTATCCGACTGGTCCGGCACTTCGTTGACAGGCCTCTAGGCGCCACAGTTCTCGCGATCGCGCAAATCACGGGAAGTCGCTCCCCTTTCAGACCAGGTCGAACGAGGGCCGCGGGCCGATTTTCTCCCATCGGCCGGCTTCCATCCTTCTTGGCGTTTCTCGCTCTCCGCTCAGCCGTCGCTGACCAGGGGAGTTTCGCTACTCGAGCGGGGCTCCAACTCATTCCGTAGCACCAGGATGTCCGCGGGAGCTTCGATGCCCAGTCGAACCTTGTCGCCAGAAACCCTGACCACGGTCACGACGATTGAATCGCCGAGTTTGATACTTTCTCTTTCGCGCCGGGACAGAACGAGCATGACCGAACCTCCGTGTTATGATCAGTTTCGATTAGTGTAGTTATGTATACTAACGCACGCACTCCTGTCAAGCGCGGTTTCAGTGGCCTCCTCGCGCGCTCCAACATCCTTGGCCTGTCAGGCGGCCGCCGTCTCGAGTCGGGGAGCTTCGACAAGCTGAAGCTTGTGGAAGCGTTCGCCTGTCGAGCCGTAAAACAGAATCGTGTTGTGCTGAGTTTCCCAGATGGCCGAAAATTTCACCGCCCGAGGCCCGTGCAGACAAAAGTAAATTCCACAAGGACGGTCGGAGCGGATCAGAATTCGCTCCGTCAGCGGAAAGGCACCAATTTCAAGTTGATTGTGCTGGCATAAGGTTTTGTTGACGTAATCTCGTAAATCGTCCAATGTTTGAATCACCGGGGAAGTGGTGAACATGGGGCGGTTGTTCTCCTAGGGAAATCGCATGCGGAGATGGATAAAATAGATGTCCGCGTGCGGGATAAATAGTTTAGAGCGAAGTTCCAACACAGATGCTATCGGCCGAATTGGATGGGGTACTTGCAGTAAGAAGGGTAATTTTGAGAAATCAGTTAGATTGCCGTGAGTGCGAATCTTGGCTAAAGATTGCGTCAGGCGCGCTTCGTAGCGGCTGTAAAGAGCAACGGCCGCGCCATTTTTTGCAAAGCCAGCGCGCGCTCTAAACGACATTGCTGCTAAGTCTTGCCGCGACTTATTTGGCGAACTCGGCAAAAGCCTCGGCGACGCGGCCTGCTTTTTCGTCTCCCTTGTGCAGCAGCACGCGATAGCGAAGCTTGAGCGTTTCGCCGGCTGGCAGTGTGAATTCGCCCTTTTCCTTGCCGAATGTGAAGTCGTTGAGGCCAAACGGATTGGCCGCGAACAACCCATACGTGCGAACGTGCCAGTAGGTGGGAAAACGAAAACTGGTTGGGTGATTTAGAATTGCGATGCCGAGAGTCTCCTCCTCGACGGGTCCAAAGTAATCGACCCAGGCGGCTGGTTTGCCCCAGGTGGCTCCGTCGGTCTTGCCATCGCTATTGACGATGTGGCCTCCGAGTTTCGAGTCGACGCGCATTGTCGAGGGTACGCGGATGGCAAAGGTGCCTTCCTTGGTGTCGCCAAATACGACAGGCCCGTTGCTGGCCTTCAAGGCAATCTCGAAATCGATCCAGCGGCGCTCGGCGTCAGCTCCGAACTTCAGCGTTCGTTCGTCCTGACAGACTTGCTGGCTGCCGTCGGGGCTCAGCCAATCATTGCGCGTGATGATCACGCCTTCCGGGCCTCCCTCGGCTTTGACGAATTCGCGATGTTCGATCCGGCCTTTGCCAGCCGACCAAAAGTCAATGCCGTTGACGCTGCCATGCGTGAACCATAGCGAGCGATGATGAATGTGATCGCGATCTTTTTCGCTCGCGACGTCACGCATCGGGTAGTTGCGTGTCACTGCCTTGCCGGTGGGCCCAACGATGGGATACAGAATCGGGCTGGTCCCGAATTTGGTCACGTATTCGGTGAACGGCTGGCCGTCGGCCTTGACCGTCGCGCCCTGCGGGGTTTTCTCGATCGAAATCTCGGCGGCGGCCTGGTGAGCGAACAATAACGAGGCGGCAATCACCGCGGGAGCACAAAATCGAAGCATGGGAACGTTCTCCTGGTTTGAGGACGCTCCCATATTAACCGCGGAATTCCCCGTTTGCCACCAGGGAATGGATCGACCGGGATTTTGGCGGTCGGGCGGAGCTTTTTCGCCCCAGAATCTCGCTGGAAAGCCGCGCCGAGCAGGCGCTTAACGCTTGCTCACCTTGGACTCTTGAAACTCGGAGAATTCCACCAGCTTGAACGCGGCCAATGGGTTGGCCGTCTCGACAATGCGCTCCGCGTCGCGCTGCAACAGTTTCCAGTCGACTTTATGCTCGCTCCGCATAGCCACGGCGCGAACGCCGAGTCTGGCTTGTGGTGGGATCGTCAGTTGAACTTCGGCCGGAACCAATCCGCGATCGGCAAGTTCTGCATTGACCGTCATGCGGGCGAAAGGGGGCGTCGAGCCGGGGTTCGACATGGCGTTGAATCGTGCGTACCAATCCGAAAACTCGCGATATTGCTCGGCCCCTTCTGGCGTCTTGGCGGGCTCCGTCTGCAGGCGATAGTTGATATGCCCGCTGGAGAGCGTCAATTTGCCATCCTCGGAAAACGAAACATCGAATTTCGGATCGGCCGCAAATCGCATGAACGCGTTGGCGCTCTTGGCGGCCCAATCGTGAAACTTGGTGGCAAACGTCAATACGTCGTCGGTTTTGATTTCCGTTTTCAACTTCCGCGTCGGGTCTAACAGAATGAACCGGCCGTGGGGCTTGTCGAACACCGCCACCCGGTCAGGATCGCTGAGGTAGTCGTAAACATACCCGGCCTTGAAGAGCGTCGTGTTGTGGCTAACCGCCGTCTTGTCCTTGCCCGCATAGACTTTGGTCTCGATTCGGAAATCTTCTGCCGACGCGATCGGGCAAAGCAGCACGGCACTCGAAAGCGCAATGATCGACAACAGACAAGCTCGCATGACAAACACCTCCACTCCCAGGCCTGGATAGGCGAATTTTTGGCTGCGAGAGAGTACTGTGAAAGCCCGTTTGAGTAAAGGCGAGATGCACGCATAAAATGCGGATGCACCCCTGCAATTGACGTTAGAACCAGGCATCGGTACCCTCCCGCTCCTTGTGCTTGCTGGCAGGCCCCCAGTGCTATCAATTCGATCTCACGGAACAACCGCCCTCAACACACGGAGGTGGATCATGCGCGCTGCTGCTGTTCTCTCTTTCGCGCTTTGGATTGGCCTGTCGAGCGCCGGTCGATGCGAAAACGCCCCTCCCCTTCCACAACCAGAGAATGCAAGCCCTGCTGGTGGCGAGAAGGCTGCTCTTAACGACGATCTGCTGAAGCAAAAAGTTGCCGAGCTCGAACGGTTGCAGGCGGAAGTTCAGGAGTTGCGCCGAGCGGCGGGGCAGTTCCAAAAAATTCTCGTTCATTTGCAGGTCGTGGAGCTATCGCTCACGAAGCTGCGAAATCTGGGAGTCGAGCTTCCACGACTTGGGCTCGACACCAGCACGTCCAAACTGTTGTCAAGCTTGACGCCGAATTCCGCTGACGATAAGCCAAACACATCCGTCACGCTACAAATCGGCAAACGCGAATCGATTGCCGGCCTGATCAAAGCGCTTCGCCAGGAAGGTATCGCCAAAATCCTGGCCGAGCCCACGATCATAACCGTCGACCGTCGTCCAGCGTCGATCCATTGCGGTGGTGAAATCCCAGTGCCGATTACGAACCCGGACGGGTCAAAAGAGATGCAACAACGGCCATTCGGCACGGAGGTCCACCTAACGGCTACCCTATTGGGTGGCGGCAAAGTTCGAGTCGAAGCACGCTATCGCATCAGCGAGCTCGATTATTCGCACAGCGTCACCGCCGACGGCGCGACAATACCTGGCTTCAGAGTGCGCGAAATGGACACTGGTATTGAGATGGATCTTGGCAAAACATCAGTTCTTGGCGGATTGATCCAGCAGCAGATGGTGAAGACCATTCAGCCCGAAGCCAAGGAAGAATCGAACGTCCGCGACGATGTCCAGGTTCTTTTTCTGATGACGCCGGAATTGGCCGATTAAGGCGCCGGCGCCTCGAGCCTGGAAAAAGTTGGCTTCGCCGGAACCAGACGGATCAACTGGTGGTTCGGACTGCACGAGAATTCCGTGTGCTTTATGGATCTTCATGCAGCCATCTTCGGCGTTGCGCGGACCAACTGGTCTGGTGCCGCGTCAGCGCAAATTCGGGCGACTTTCGTCCGGCTGCTATTGCATGTATTCAGGGAAAGTAGCCAGATACTCCCGGCAGACGCCTTTGACCCAGGCACGTTGGCCGTCGATTCTCTTCGGCCAAATGATACGGAATGCAAGTACGCCATAGAAGATCGAGAAAATGAGCAACGCGAACCCTGCCACGATCGACATTCCGCTTGCCGGCTGACGCAGCGACGCGCCACCGAGAATCATGAGCACGAAGGCCGCCACGGCGCCGAGCCAGGCCATCCAGACCGCGTTGCGGCGCCTGCGACGATGATGGCCGCACACGCTGACGTCTACTGTTAGCTTTTTCTGAAGCACGATTGCCAGAATGATGTAGGGAATAAGTCCGAGCAAGAGCCCAAAATAAGCGACAGGCGAATGCCAAGCCATCTTGAATCGAATATGATTCGCGTCGGTTGGGCCATTACACTTTACGCATCGGTTGGGGAGTTGGGCGTTCGGCACAACTACTAACAGCCCTCCGCTGCGCCAGACGCCGAAAATTCCAGACGGATCGTTCGCTGCTGGTGCAGCTGCAATCGATGTCTTAGGCGATGCATAGGGATTGATGGATTCCATCAGCTTCTTCCTTGATAGATAGTTAGTCGGTTGGCGCCATGTTGCCACGGCCCGTGCGGTACCGAATCGGGGAGTCGGTCAGGTTGAAAGACCATTGACACAACTAGCGGCCCAGGCACAAACGTGTGTATGAGCTTTCCCGTTGTCGAATGGCCACGAGGTTGAGCGGCCTGATTGTGTCTAAACCGGCGGGTGTCGTCAAATTCGCAAGTTGACCGGAAGGATGAAGACCGTCAAAATCGTTAAGAGCAGGAAGAGCGGCATTCAATTGGAAAGATCCACGACATTTGGGCTGACAACTTTGGCAAGCTCTGCCAGGACCAAGCAGTACCGCCTGAACCAATTGGGTGCCTAAGAACAGCGTTTTTTCCGGGATTTCAGACCGTTTATTAGCGTATGGTTGATAGTCAAATACATGTCGATTTCCCGGCCGCCCCTCGCGCGCGGCTGAGCACTCAAGGAATCTGTATTCATGGCGATAGCACTTGAAAAGGCAATTTCCGACAAAACCGCCGTCGTGGGGGTCGTGGGCTTGGGCTATGTCGGCCTGCCGTTGATCCGCGCGTTTATCACCGCCGGATTCCGCACGATGGGTTTTGACGTCGACCAAGGGAAGGTCGACAAGCTGCTAGCCGGCAAGAGCTACATCGGGCATATCCCTTCTCCCTGGATCAGCGATTGCATCGCCAGCAAGAAGTTCACTCCAACCTCCGACATGAAGCGTTTGGCCGAAGCCGACGCCCTGTTGATCTGCGTCCCCACGCCGTTGAGCGAAAGCCGCGATCCCGATTTATTCTATGTGGAAGCGACGGCCCGCCAGATTGCCGCCGTGTTGCGACCGGGCCAGCTCGTCGTGCTCGAAAGCACCACGTACCCGGGCACGACGCGCGATGTCGTGCTGCCGATCCTGGCCGAGCGGGGTTTGAAATTGGGTAGCGACTATTTTGTCGCTTATAGCCCCGAGCGTGAAGATCCGGGCAATCCGAATTTTTCGGCCAGCGGAATTCCCAAGGTCGTCGGGGGCCTCGAGCCGCATAGCTCTCGGTTGGCCGAGTCGCTGTACTCGAAAGCCGTGGTCAATATCGTGCCCGTATCGAGTTGCGAGGTCGCCGAGGCTTGCAAGATTTTGGAGAACACGTATCGGTCGGTGAATATCGCAATGGTCAACGAGTTGAAAATGCTGTTCGACAAAATCGGCATCGACGTTTGGGAAGTCATCGATGCGGCCAAGACCAAGCCGTTTGGATTTCAAGCGTTCTATCCTGGGCCAGGACTGGGCGGACACTGCATTCCAATCGATCCGTTCTATCTGAGCTGGGTGGCTCGCAAACATGGCATGCCGACCCGCTTCATCGAGTTGGCCGGCGAAATCAACACCAGCATGCCGACGTATGTGGTCAATCGCGTCGTGCAGGCGCTCAACAATGCCGGCAAACCGCTCAAGGGAAGCAAGATTTGCATCTTGGGCGTGGCGTATAAAAAAGACGTCGACGATCCGCGCGAAAGCCCCTCGTTCGAGTTGATGGACTTGTTGAAAAACGGCCAGGCCGTGCTTTCATATAACGACCCCCACGTTCCCACGCTGCCTAAGATGCGACATCACGACGTGCCCGAGATGGCCAGCACGCCGCTGGATGCGAAATTTCTGGCCAGCCAGGATTGCGTGCTGATTGCGACCGATCACTCGGCCTACGACTACGATTTTATCGTGCAGCACTCGAAGCTGGTGGTCGATACGCGCAACGCGACCAAAAACGTGAAGACAGGCCGCGAGAAAATCTGTAAAGCTTGAACCACGACGATCGCCCCGATCGCTTTCCTGACTGAAACGCTCTTATGGCTTCGAACAAGCGAGTATTGGTCACCGGCGGGGCTGGCTTCTTGGGCTCGCATTTGTGCGAACGGTTGGTCGACGAGGGGCACGACGTCATCTGCCTCGATAATTTCTTCACCAGCCAGAAATCGAACGTCGCGCATCTGCTCGATCGGTCCAATTTCGAGTTGGTCCGCCACGACGTTACCCAACCGGTCTGGCTGGAAGTCGACGAGATCTACAACCTGGCCTGTCCCGCTTCGCCGGGCCATTATCAATATAATCCGATCAAGACGACTAAGACCTCGGTCCTCGGCGCGATCAACGTCTTGGGCATGGCCAAGCGTTGCAAGGCCAAGGTGCTGCAAGCCTCGACCAGCGAGGTCTATGGCGATCCGGAAATCCATCCGCAGCCCGAGAGCTATCGCGGAGCCGTCAACCCGATCGGCCCGCGCGCCTGCTACGACGAAGGCAAACGGCTGGCCGAAACCTTGTTCATGGACTACCACCGCAGCAACCGCGTGAACATTCGGATCGTGCGAATCTTCAACACGTATGGCCAGCGCATGCACCCCTATGACGGTCGGGTGGTGTCCAATTTCATACGCCAGGCGCTGGCGAACGAAGACATCACGATCTTTGGCGAAGGGGAACAAACCCGCTCGTTTTGTTATCGAGACGATTTGATTGAGGGCATCTTGCGCATGATGAACGCGCCGGATGACTTCATCGGACCGGTCAACCTCGGCAACCCGGGCGAGTTCACGATCCGTCAATTGGCCCAGCTCGTGATCGAGTTGACCGGGTCGAAGTCGAAGCTGGTCAAAAGGCCGCTCCCGCCTGATGATCCCACCAAGCGGCGGCCCGACATTACGCTGGCCAAACAGCGCCTGAATTGGGAGCCCACGGTTCCGCTGCGCGAGGGTCTGGAGCGGACGATCGCCTGGTTCCGCTCGATCGACCTGGCCGATTACCGCCCGCCAACGCCGAACTATTGAGTACCGGACTCCAGACGGCGGCCACGCTTTTATCGGTAACTTGATTCAGACGCGGCGCAGCCTCTCCGCCGGACCTCGCACGACGAACGATGCGGCCAGGAAGCTCACCAAGCCGAGAACGATTCCGGTCATGTCGGCCAGCCAGTCGAAGACGTCGCACTGTCGGCCGACGGGAATTTGGGTCACCTCATCGATCCCGCCGAACGCGGCCAAAATCGCGACAATTCCCAGCCATTGCCGCCAGCCCAGCGTGCGGCGCAAGGCCCAATTGAACGCCAGCAGAAACGAGAGGCCGAAGTATGCGCTTAGATGCAGCACTTTGTCCGTAATGCCCTGGGGGAAAATCAGCTGGGGCGGATGCGGAATGTGCGTGCTGATCACTAGTGCTACCCCGTAGCACATCAGCGCGACCAGCGCGACTTTCTTCAGCCGGTTTGTGGGGTTTTCCGTGACCATGGGCCTGGCGAGAAGAAGCTGAAAAATCACGCCGAACGTGTTATAAAGGTAACGCAACGGACATTTCGAGTCAGCCCCGTTTTCGCTTTCGCTGAATTGGCCCGCAAACGGTGTGCAAGCGAGCAGACAAATAGGTAAGAAGACCATGAGCCAGCCGAAGTTGTTCGATCCCGAGGAACTGGCCCGGTACCAGGAAACGGGCTATCTGTTCGTGCCCAAGTTGTTCGACGGCGAAGAAATGCGCATCCTCTTGAACTATGCCAAAGCCGACCAGGCGCTGATCGCCGGCGCGGCGGGCCGCAAGGACGCAACCGGTCAGATCACCAAGCTGACGCTGTGGAATCATGCCGGCGACGATTTATACGGCATGTTTTCCCGCTCGCCGCGCATCGTCAATCGCATGGAGCAATTGCTCGGCGGCGAGGTTTATCACTATCACACGAAAATGATGCTGAAGGAGCCACTCGTCGGCGGTGCTTGGGAGTGGCACCAGGACTATGGCTACTGGTACTACAACGGCTGTCTATTTCCTTATCTTGCTAGTTGCCTGATCGCGGTCGATCGCGCCACGAAGCAAAATGGCTGCCTGCAAGTGCTGCGCGGTTCGCACCTGATGGGCCGCATCGAGCACGGCAAAACGGGCGACCAGACCGGAGCCGATATGGAAATGGTGTCCGCGGCGCTCGAGCGCATGCCCTTGGAATACATCGAGGCCGAACCGGGCGACGCGTTGTTCTTTCACTGCAATCTGCTGCACCGCTCCGACCAGAACCGCTCGCCCGATCCGCGCTGGTCGCTGATTTGCTGCTACAACGCGGCCCGCAACAATCCTTACAAGGAATCGCGCCACCCGCGGTACATGCCCTTGGCCAAAGTTTCAGATTCGGCCATCAAACAGTGGAAGGCTCCGCAGCCCACCCTTGCGACATAACAAACACCATGAAGCTCGGACTGATCAATTCCGCCTGGGTGCAAGCTCAACAGCCAACCGTGTTCGGGCTGCGCAAGACCAAGGAAATCGGCTTCGATTGCATCGATGTTTTCGCCGATCCGCTCGAGCTGGACGTCCGCGAACGGCGGCTGATCAAGAAGGAGTGCGATGCCCTTGGGCTGCCGATTGTCTCGCTCCCCTGCGTGGCCGTGGGTCTGATCGATTTCAATCCCAGCGTGCGGGCATTCCACATTCGCCGCGTTCAGGCTTTTCTCGACCTGGCCTACGAGTATGAGGCCAAGAACGTCTTGCTCGTTGTCGGAGAATATATTTGGAACCGCGAGGTGATTCCGCCCGCGGAGCAATGGGCGCTCGGCACCGACGCCGTCCGCCTGCTCGGCCAAAGGGCGGCGGAACTGGGACTCGAAATCGTCTTGGAGCTCGAACCGTTCTCGCTCTCTTTGGTGCGTGACGTCGATTCGATGGTGCGATTTCTGGACGATGTCAATCTTCCGAATGTAAAAGCCAACCTCGATATTTCCCACCTGGTGCTCTCACGAGTCCCGGCCGAGGAGATTCGCCGTCTGAAGGGACGCGTAGGCCACGTGCATCTCTCGGATTGCGATGGCAAAGTCCATGGCGACTTGCCTCCTGGGCGCGGGGTGGTCGAGTTCGCCCCGTATTTGCGCGAAATCAAGAACCTGGACCTCGGCGATCGCGTGGTATCCATCGAACTCGAATACTCCCCCGAGCCCGAGCGTATTGTCGAATGGGTCGAAGAAGCCTATCAAGCAACCAATAAACTAATGCAGGCCCAACAACTCCGCGTCTAACTCTCCGCGCCTCCGCGTCTCCGCGTGCCCCTTTGCCCTCATATTCAG
>JAYVCO010000533.1:0-18439 GCA_043749935.1 Planctomycetia bacterium | reverse complement strand
GCACGCCGCCCGCATCGGCCAACAAATCATGCGCGACAACGCCCTGAAGCTATTCCCCAAGCTCAAGCGCCAGCTCTGGCGAACCGACATGAAGCCGCTGGCCGCGACGAAGATCGATTAGCAAGACTGGGCGACTTTGATGTTTCGGCGGTCACGCATCCGAACTAGTGGGCGACGGCGCCGCAGCCTGGCTCGGGGTTCATCGAAACTCCTGGCGGGTAGTCCCTGCTGGACGTGAATTCCTTGAGGGCCTGGCAGTTGATCAAGGTCGAAGCGCCCTCCTTGGACGCCGCTTGATAGCTTCGTTTCAAGGCCTCGCGGAATTCGTCCTGTGTCCGCACGTATTCTCCGCGGGCGCCCAGGCCTTCGGCCATCTGGTCGTAGCGCAAGTTCTGTTGGAAAAGATACATGTGCATCGAGCGTGCAGAAGTCACGGCAGCGGGCCACATGCCCCAAGAGTCGTTGTTGTAGACCACGGCGATCACAGGAATCTTGTACTTGGCTGCCGTATCGAGTTCGAACATGCTGTATGCTATTCCGGCGTCGCTCGTCAGGCAAACTGTCGGAGCGCCCTTGTATGGCGATTGCGGCCCAACACCTCGCTGCACGGCGGCGCCGGCGCCAATCATCATGGCCAGGTCTGGGCCAATCGCACCATATTGATAGGCGCAAACAACGTTCTGCCCAGGACGGTAAGCTCGCAACCAACGCCCGGCGTATATTCCGATCGTCCAACCGCCCGAGCCGGTCACGGTCTGCTTTGGATCGATGTCTCCTTTGTAGAGGAAGTCGTGTACCTCTTTGCCGATCACGGCCGGATGGAGATGATTGGTCTTTTGGCTGTACTTCACTCCCAGCGCATACTGGTCGTGCAGCATCTTGTCGTACTTCTGCCGCGCAGTCGCCAGTTCGCTCACCCAGGCGTCGCGTTTCCGCCGGGGTAGACTGTCGGCCAATGCTTCCAAAAACACCCGCTCGCCACTGACGATTCCCAGGTCAAGCGGCCAGTTTCGCCCAAGGTCTTCCGGAACCGGATGAACCCGAATCGCCTTCACGTCGGGATTGAAGCGATACTCGCCGGGACTCGGCATGCAGTATTGACCCACGAAGATCACCAGATCGGCGCTCATCATTGCATCGGGCGTGAGGTTACCCGAAAGTCGGTGGTCATCTGGAAAGTGGCCACGAGTCGGACCCGAAGTCACGACGGCCAGGTCGTTCTTCTCGGCGGTTTCGAGCAGCGCATCCCAAGCCTTGTTTTGAAACACTCCCTGGCCAGCGATCAGCAGTGGACGCTCGGAGCGATTGATCAGATCCACTGCCGTCTGGATTTCTGCCGGCGAGGGATTTGGATTCGATTCGGCTCGGTATTTCTCCTTGCCGTAGAAATCCTTCAACTTCGCAGGATCGGTAAAGCGCGCCCGGGCCACTTCACCGGGAAAATCCAAATGCACTGGGCCTGGCACGCCTGACTTCAAATTCCGGAAAGCATAAGCACCGTATTCCCACACGCGTTCGGGCGCGATCAGACGCTTGCCGTACTTCTTCATCCCGGTTGTAATCGGCTGCTGATAGCCGGTTTGAATGAAGGCCTCGCGATCGTCGCCAGCGATTTGCATATTGCTGGCAAGCACTAGCAGCGGTGTGCGAGCCGCCGCGGCTGCGGCAACATTCATGATCATGTTCGTGAAGCCCGGGCCCTCGGTGCCGGAACAGGCGGTCACCTCGCCCGTGACGCGCGAAAACCCATCCGCCGCCGCACACATCGAGCCTTCGCTTCGCCCGCCATAGCTGGGCACACCCGCGGCCGCGATGGCATTGATCACCGTGTAATTGCCAGGGCAACAGAACAGTGCCGCCAGGTTTTCTTCCTGACAAAGCTTGGCAAAGACCTCGGCGCCAGTCATTCCCGGCCCCTCGAACGAACCGGGTTTCGGAGACTCTTTGATCGAATCCGGGATCTCCTTCGGGATCGTGATCGACGGAATACCAGCGAGTGTCGATTGAGCCTTTCCTTCGGCGACCACGCCGGCGACGATCGCGCCAGCGCCGGCGGCCGTGGAGAAGAGAAAGGTCCTGCGAGTGCCGTCCGTGCCATTGTTGACAGTGTTTTCGACTTTGGTCGTCTTGCTCATGATAGAGTCGCTCCGGTATCCGCCTTGTGGGAGAGAATTAGTTCGATTTCGATTCTTGCAGCTTCGGCCTCACGGGCTCGGGCCACAAACTTCGCAGGAAGTTGACCAGATGCCACATGTCTTTTTCGTCTTCAATCTTTGGTTTGAAAGGTGGCATGGAGTCTCCGGCTCCGTCCCGAATGCTGCGGAATATCTCGCCTTCCGATACTCCGCTCGTCCACAGCTTTGGCTCCGTCAAGTCCGTGGCATTGGCGATCACGTCCACTTGCGATTTTCCATCGTTACCATGGCACTCCGTGCAATCACGGATAAACAGAATCCGGCCGCGAGCAATCGAAGTCTTGCTGAACGGGATCGGATTTTTGAGTTTCTTGACCTCCTCTTTGGTCAAGCGCCCATCTGTATCTTGAGTCTCGTTATCCACCGCACAAGCGTTTTCGCTGGAAGGGATCGCTCCGAGAATCCCAAGCAGGAATAAAATAACTGCGAATGTCTTTTGCGGCCCCATCTGTTTTCCCCTGATGAATCAAGAGTGATCCGCGAACGACATCATCTGGCGTCGGGATCAAGGTTAAAGTTTTTCACCATGTAGTCAAAGTAATTTCCATCCATGAGAAAGACCATGAAGATCTCGTTTACCAGATGGACAAGTTTTCGCACACCATATTCACAGTCGCCATCCTTGATCGTAAGGACCAATGCCACGGTTCCATTACGGTTGTACGATTGAACCTGTGCTCTAAGTCCGTCGATCCGACGATGCTCGGGTAGATCGTCTGACTGCCTCGACTTGATGAACTCCTTCAGTTCCCGATACATCGTGGAGTTAGCCGGAACGTTGGTCAGCACATTTGCAAAGCGTGCTGTGCCACGTTCGCTATCCAAGGTTGCATCAAAAACGCAGCCCCGGTGCCAGGCAATCTTGTACGTTGCTTTCCCGCTGCGCGCTTGTCCGGGGCTGAATCCCTGGAATACGCCCCGGCTGGCATAGTCCTCGAGGATTCGCAGCACCAGTTCGATGGGTGAATCAGCTCTAGTTGCCACGTCGATTTTTCATCCATCGTGCTGGAAACGGTCGGACAATTCCTGACCAGTGACTCTAACAGAATCGCCGGGGATTGCCACGCGCTGAAATGACTTCTGTCCGACGTACTTTTCAGGTGCGAAATCTCGTCGCGCTCGTTCCCGAAAGCGCGGACAACGCCAATCGTGGTCGTTGCGGTTAACGCCGAGGAGGATGTGACAGGAACCATGCGCGCAGCTGCGCCCTTTTGGGACTCATGTGCGTTCTGGAACGTCCCATCGCGACCTTCATACGGAGTCCATAGAACCCGTTTGTCACGCAACAACCACGACGGTAAGCATTTATGAATCGCTTCGCAGAAGCAGAACGACAATTCCGATTTTGGCACCAAAAATGCCCCACAAACGAGCGGATTATTTGCGACGCTCGTCGGCGCTTCTTCGTGGACGCTCGATCAGAAAGTGTCGCGGCCGTTTTACTTCTCGATCGCGAGGGTGGCTCGACATGCGTCCTATATCGAATTTGGCCATCGTCTTGGCGTATGTTGGCTTGACGCTGTGCTTGGGGAACTCGCAATGCCCGGGAGCCGAGCCCGCCAAGGCGGCAGCCATTGGCCACGCGATCAAAGACTTTGCCCTCAAAGACCTGCAGGGCGTGCCCCATTCGCTGGCCGCGCTAGAGGGCTCACGGTTGGTCGTTGTGACCTTTATGGGAGTTGAGTGCCCATTGGCCAAGCTCTATGCACCACCGCTCTCGGAATTGGCACAAGAGTACAGTAAGCGCGGCGTGGCATTTTTGACAATCGATGCCAATGCCCAAGATTCATTGGCCGAAATGGTCCACTTTGCCAGGACGTACGATCTGACAATTCCGTTCTTGAAAGACCCGGGTAATGTCGTCGCTGATCAGTTCATGGCAGAGCGGACGCCGGAAGTTTTCGTGTTGGATCGCGAGCGTGTCGTTCGCTATCGGGGAAGGATCGACGATCAATACGGTTTTCAGTCGGGGGTCGGCTACCAACGGCCTCGGGCAGTCAGACGCGATCTGGCCGACGCCCTCGATCAATTGTTGGCTGGCCAGGAAGTGAGCTCATCGATGACTCGTGCGCCTGGCTGCCTGATCGGGCGAGTACGACATGCCAATGAGCAGTCAGAAGTGACCTTCACGAATCAAATTTCCCGCTTGTTCCAAGATCGGTGTGTCCGCTGCCACCGCGAGGGAGAAATCGCGCCTTTCAGCCTTTCCAAATACGCGGAAGTGGTTGGTTGGGCGCCGATGATCGAGGAAGTGGTTCGCGAAAACCGCATGCCCCCGTGGCACGCGGACCCCAAGACCGGTCATTTTGCCAACGACAGCCACCTAAGTGACAATGAAAAGCAATTGATCGCCGCCTGGGTCGCCAATGGCGCGCCCGAAGGAGACTCTCGCGATCTGCCGGCGCCTCGCGTGTTCACGGCCGGATGGCAGATTTCGCCTCCGAACCGGATCATCGCCATGGCCGACCATCCGTTCGACGTGCCGGCCGAGGGCAAAGTGGAATACCAGCATTTTGTTGTCGATCCGGGCTTCACTGAGGATGTCTGGGTTCGCGAGGCCGAGGCACGCCCAGGCAACAATGCGGTCGTCCACCACATCATCGTGTTCGTCGTGCCTCCCGGCGAACCGGTAAAGCAAATGGGCGAAGGCATGGGCAAACGTGATCTGCTAGTCGGCACGGCACCCGGCAATCCCCCCACTCAGTTTCCGACCGGGATGGCTAAGCGGATTCGCGCCGGCTCCAAACTGCTGTTTCAAATGCACTACACCGTCAACGGCGCGCACCAGCAAGACCTGAGCTCCGTCGGCTTGGTTTTTGCCGATCCCGCGACCATTACTCGTGAAGTGCGGACCGATTTGGCAATCAACGCGGATTTCGAAATTCCCTCCCACGCCGATAACTTCAAAGTGGACTCATGGCGGCAATTCAATAGCGATAGCTTGATACTGTCGTTCATGCCGCACATGCACCTGCGAGGGAAAGCTTTCCGCTACGAGCTGAAATATCCCGACGGTAGGATCGAATCGCTGTTGGACATTCCGACCTACGATTTCAACTGGCAGAACACATACGTGCTGGCGGAGCCGAAATTCGTTCCCAAAGGAGCGAAGCTGCACTGCCTGGCCCGTTTCGACAATTCGGAAAATAACCTGGCCAACCCCGACCCGGATCATCCCGTGGGTTGGGGAGAACAGACCTGGGAGGAAATGATGATCGGTTGGTTCGTCCGGACCACCGTCGAAGAGACTCCCAATCTGGCTGCCGTACTGGCTGCGAAAGACCGGTTGCAGGAATCAAAATCACCCGCGGCAGAATCGGTTCGGACGGCAGCGCCTTCCCAGGGTCAGTCTGCCGTGACTTCCGCCAGGCCGTGATCCTGTGCCGAGAGGAGACCCAACGGAGCACACGAAAAAAACACAGCCGAACGAATGTAGCTGCGATTGTCTGTTGTCGAGTCATGCGCTGATACAAGCCGCCTGATTGCACGTCCTTGCCGCTCGTGCTGCCCCTTGGCAGGGCGCGGTCCCTCCTTATTTTTTCTCCTGCTGAGACGAACATGTTGACGATTCTTGGACGCCCGACGGGTCGTTTCCGCGACCGGTTCACTCGCCGCGGCTTCTTGCGAATCGGGGCTCTCGCGGCGGGAGCGACCAGTTTGAGTTTGGCCGACGTGCTGGGTGCCGAGGCAGGCCGGCCGTCGCGACGGCACAAGTCCGTGATCAACATTTTTCTTGCCGGCGGGCCTCCACATCAGGATCTGTGGGATCTGAAAATGGATGCACCGTCGGAAATACGTGGCGAATTTCGGCCGATTCCCACGAGCGTGCCCGGCATCCAGATTTGTGAGGTGTTTCCAAAAATCGCCGCCGTGATGGATCGGTGTGTGATCATTCGCACGGTGGTGGGCGCGACGGGCCAGCATGACGCCTGGCAGTGCATGACTGGTTGGCCGGCCCGAGACCTCCAGTTCTTGGGAGGTCACCCCAGCCTTGGAGCAGTGGCGACCAAGGTGCAAGGGGCGGTCGATCCATCCGTGCCACCGTTTGTCGGTCTTGCGCAGAAAACCAGCCACGTACCCTGGTCCGATCCCGGCGCGCCAGGGTTTCTCGGACCACCCTACGGTTGCTTCAAGCCGGAAGGGCCGGGACTGGCCGACATGACTCTCAACGGCGTAAGCCTCGAGCGGCTCGGCGATCGCAAGTCGCTGCTGGCAGGTTTCGATCGGCTGCGACTAGATGCGGACGCGCGCGGGCTCATGGATAGTGTCGATGTTTTCAATCGACAGGCGTTTGACGTGCTAACTAGCAGCCGACTGCTCTACGCTCTCGATCTATCGAAAGAAGATCCTCGGGTGCGCCAGCGGTACGGCGACGGAAGGCCTTACAAGTTCCAGTACGATGGCGCTCCCACGGCGAACGAACAGTTGCTGCTTGCTCGGCGTCTGGTCGAAGCCGGCGTGCGGTGCGTGACGATGAGCTACGGCCGCTGGGGCAGTCACGGCCAAAACTTCTCCCTGGTGCGCGACCACGGGCCGAAACTCGACCAGTGCCTTAGTGCGCTCGTCGAGGATCTTGACGCACGTGGAATGCTCGACGACGTGACAGTGATCGCGTGGGGCGAGTTTGGTCGCACACCGCAGATTAACTCGAATGCTGGACGCGACCATTGGCCCAAGGTGAGCTGCGCCTTCCTGGCCGGCGGCGGCATGAAGACGGGCCAAGTGGTCGGCGCCACGAATCGCCTCGGCGAATTCGCGGAACATCGGCCGGTTCACTTCCAGGAAGTTGTGGCGACGCTATACCACAACCTCGGGATTGACCCGACGAAAAGACCGATTTTGGACCCCGCGGACCGGCCCCAGCCGCTGGTCGATGCCAATGTGATCGGCGAGTTGGTATAAGATAGAATAAGCGTTTATCCACAACATGAATTCTTTGAAATGACTCCTAGGGTTGGAAATCATGCGATGTGCTTATTGGCCGGCCAGCCTCGCTGTAGTCGTGGTGTTCGCTGCCTCAGTCCACGCCGACGACGCCATCGGCTACAACCGGTTCATTCGGCCGATTCTGTCCGAGAATTGCTTCGCTTGCCACGGACCTGACAGCGCGGCGCGCAAGGCCGACCTGCGGCTCGATCGCCGCGAGGCCGCGGTTGAAAGTGGCGCCATCGTGCCAGGCAAGCCGGAGGCGAGCGAAGTTGTGACTCGCATCACATCCAATGACGTCGAACAGGTCATGCCGCCGCCGACCACGCACAAATCCCTCTCGCCGGAGCAGAAGGAGTTGTTGGCGCGTTGGATTGCGGCCGGTGCCGAGTACGAGCCGCACTGGTCGTTCATCGCCCCCGTGCGGCCGCCGCTTCCCGAAGTTCAAGACAAGGCCTGGCCGCGCAATGCAATCGACTATTTTATTTTATCGCGACTCGAAGCCGCGGGTTTACAGCCGGCACCCGAGGCCGATCGCCGTTCACTAGCGCGACGCGTGAGTCTTGATCTGACCGGTTTGCCGCCTGAGCCAGCTCAGGTCGAAGCCTTTGTCGACGACACGGCCCCTGGTGCCTACGAGCGGTTAGTCGACCGTCTTTTGGCGTCGCCACGTTGGGGCGAACACCGTGGGCGCTATTGGCTCGACTTGGCTCGCTACGCTGATTCACACGGCATTCACTTCGACAACTATCGCGAGATTTGGTCCTATCGCGACTGGGTAATTGGCGCCTTTAATCGCAACATGCCCTTCGACGAATTCACGCTCGAACAACTTGCCGGCGATCTCTTGCCCAATCGTACGCTCGACCAACTGGTGGCTTCGGGCTTCAACCGTTGCAACATGACCACCAACGAGGGCGGCGTGATCCCCGAAGAGTATTTGGTGCTCTACACGCGCGACCGCACCGAAACGACATCGCAAGTCTGGTTGGGGATGACGGCCAATTGCGCCGTGTGTCACGATCACAAATTCGATCCGCTCACGCAGCGCGAGTTTTACGAAATGGCGGCATTTTTCAACAACACCACGCAAGGAGCGATGGACGGCAATATCAAGAATACGCCGCCGGTGGTCGTGGTGCCGAAGGACACCGACCGCCAGGCATGGGAAGAGCTAGTCGACAAGTTAACGGCCGCACGCCAGCAGGTCGACGCTCGCCGGACCGCCGCCCGCGAAGAGTTCAACTCCTGGCTGGCGCCCGGCCCAGTCGCTACGGCTGAGGCCAGACAGATCACCGCTGGACTAGTCTTCCATGCCGGACTGAGCGAAGGCTCGGGAAACGAACTGATTATGTCCGTCGAGGGGCAGACGCGACGGGTGACTGTCAACGGCGAACCCGCTTGGGATTCAGGCGCGACGGCCGACAAGGCTTTCAAGAGCCACCCGACCACCGCCGTCGAAGTGGCAGCCGTGGGGGATTTCGAAAAAGATCAACCATTTACCTGCGGCGTTTGGTTGAAGGTGCCTCGCAAGGATGTGACCGGAGCCGTCGTCGCTCGCATGGACGAGGCGAACGGCCATCGCGGCTGGGACTTGTGGCTCGACCACGGGCGGCCCGCTACGCACATCGTTTCCAAGTGGCCTGATGATGCCATCAAGGTCATCGGCAAGAAGCCGCTTTCGCTCGACAAATGGCATTACGTGACGATGGCGTATGACGGGGCCGGAAACGCCGAGAGCGTCAAACTGTATGTCGACGGCGTGCCGCAAAGCGTCGACGTTGCGGCCAATTCGCTGAAGAGCTCAATTCGCACTGCTGTGCCTTTCAAGCTGGCCCAGCGTCATGCAGGCTCCCGAGTCGACGACCTCTCGCTGCAAGACTTACGTATTTACAATCGGGCGTTGCAACCAACCGAGATCGGGCAACTGATCAGCGCTACACGCGCCGTGTATTTGATTGCCAAGCCGGCCGCGGACCGAAGCCCGAACGAGGTTCAGGAACTTTACGATTGGTGGCTCGACACGGTCGACACAACGTTTCAAAACTTGGCCAATCGCAAGCGCGAGCTTGAAGCCAACGAGGCCGAGATCAAGTCGCGGGCCACGATCGCGCACGTGATGCAAGAGAAAACCGAGGCGGCGATGGCTCATGTGCTGTTTCGGGGAGAGTACGACAAACGTCGCGACGCGGTGACGCCTGACACGCCCGACATTCTGCCACCATTTCCGACCGATTTGCCTCGCAACCGGCTAGGCTTTGCACAGTGGTTGCTGAAGCCCGAGCAGCCGCTGCCGGCACGCGTTAACGCGAATCGCTTTTGGCAGGAAGTCTTCGGCACGGGACTCGTGAAAACCGTGGGCGAGTTCGGCGTGGGAGGCGAATTGCCATCACACCCCGAGTTGCTGGATTTTCTGGCTCTGGAGTTCCGTGAGAACGATTGGGACATCAAGCAGTTTTTCCGACTAATGGTGTTATCGGCCACGTATCGCCAGTCAGCTGCGATCACTCCCGACAAGCTTGAGAAAGACCCTCAGAATCGCTTGCTGTCGCGCGGGCCGCGGTTCCGCATGGATGGCGAGATGGTCCGGGATTATGCCCTGGCCGCAAGCGGCCTAATGGTTCCCAAGCTGGGCGGCCCGAGCGTCAGGCCCTATCAACCTGACGGCGTGTGGGAGGCCGTGGCGATGACCGGCAGCGACACACGCGACTATCGCCGCGATTCCGGAGAGAAGCTCTACCGCCGCAGTTTGTACACATTCTGGAAACGGGCCGCGCCGCCCGCATCGATGGAAATCTTCAACGCGCCAAGTCGCGAAACATGCTCGGTGCGTCGCGAGCGGACCAACACGCCGCTCCAGGCCCTTGTGACTCTGAACGATCCGCAATTCATCGAGTCCGCGCGGCACCTGGCTGAACGAACGCTCCTCGAAGGGGGCGAGACCGACTCGACACGTCTTGATTTTCTCGCCCGGCGATTATTGGCGCGCGCTTTCACCGCGGATGAACGGCCCGTGATCGAACAATCGCAAACGGCCTTAGTGAGTTATTATCGCGAACATCTCGATGATGCCCGCCAGTTGATCACCTTTGGAGAATCGCGGCCCAACGAGTCGCTCGATGTTGCTACGCTGGCCGGCTGGACGATGCTGGCCAATGAAGTTTTGAACCTGGACGAGGTCCTGAACAAGTAAACGCGGTCTGACGCTTGCCGATGCGCAGGCCCGACTGCAGGAGACGTCAGCATGCACCCGCTGTTCCAAGAATGGGTTCGCACCGAAACGCGCCGGCAGTTCTTCAGCCGTGGAGCGAATGCCATCGGCACGGCCGCGCTGGCATCGCTCTTGGGCAGCGACCTCAGTTCGGTTCGCGCTGCCACGAACTCAGCTCCAGCCGACGGAGCCGCAGCCCTGGGGCCGCACTTTCCGCCGAAAGCCAAACATGTGATCTACCTGCACATGGTCGGCGGACCTTCGCAGTTGGATCTGTTCGATTACAAACCGCAGGCTCAGGAGTGGTATGACAAGGACCTCCCCGACTCGGTCCGCATGGGTCAGCGGCTGACGACCATGACCTCGGGGCAAAAACGGTTCCCCATCGCACCCTCGAAATTCAAGTTCGCCCAGTACGGCCAATCAGGCATGTGGGTGAGCGAGTTGCTGCCGAACCTGGCCAAGAGTGTCGACGACATGTGCTTTGTCCGCAGCATGCACACCGAGGCCATCAACCACGAGCCCGCCATCAGTTACATTCAAACCGGCAATCAAATAACGGGCAGGCCCTGCCTGGGTGCGTGGGTATCCTACGGCCTGGGCTCGATGAATCGCGACCTTCCCACGTTCGTCGTTCTAGTTGCGAAGCCCACGAACACCGAACAAGTGCAGGCGATCTCGGCACGCTTGTGGTCAGCCGGTTACCTGTCGGGCGAGCACGCCGGTGTCTCGTTTCGCTCGGGTGGCGACCCAATTCTCTACATCAATAATCCGCCGGGCGTGCCGCCGGCCGTGCGCCGCAACACGCTCGACGGGCTGCGCGCTCTCAACGAGCTCAACTACCGACAAGTCGGCGATCCGGAAACGCATACGCGGATTCAACAATATGAGCTGGCCTTCCGCATGCAATCGAGCGTGCCGGAGCTGACCGATCTGAGCGGCGAGCCCGCCTCGATCGACAAGCTCTACGGAGACGCTGTGCGTAGGCCCGGCACCTTTGCTCACACCGCGCTTTTGGCGCGGCGGATGGTTGAACGGGGTGTGCGATTCATCCAAGTGTACTTGAACAATTGGGACACTCACGCCAACGTGGCCGGCCGTCTACCGGACCAGTGTCGCGACATCGACCAGCCCTGCCACGGACTGATCGAGGATCTCAAAGCTCGCGGGCTGTTCGACGAAACGTTGATCATTTGGGGCGGCGAATTCGGTCGCACCATCTACTCGCAGGGCGGGTTGACCAAGGAGAACTACGGCCGCGATCATCACCCCAGGTGCTTCACCATGTGGATGGCCGGAGGTGGAGTCAAAGGAGGCCACATCCACGGCGAGACCGACGACTTCTCCTACAACATCGTCCGCGATCCCGTGCAAATTCGCGACTTCCACGCCACGGTTCTGCAACTCTTGGGCTTCGATCACCAGCGGCTAATCTACCGATCCCAAGGACTGGAACAGCGGTTGACCACAGTGGAACCTGCCCGCGTGATCCCCGAACTGTTGGCATAAACGGCCGGACCTAACACAACGGGCTCCACCGATTATTGCCAAAATGCACGCAACACTTTGACACAGTGCCATTGCAAATAGCTCCGGAATGATCTGGACGATTGAGCCGCACAAGCGCGCTCGGTTCATCACGCGCATCAACATTGCACCAAGCGCCAGGCTGCTTTATTCAGAAATCCTGATGCCGGGCCATAAGCAATATGGACACGGCGAGCTGTTTGAGTACGACCTGTATTCGTCCCGGGTCGAGGCCCGCCGATCGGGCGGCAGCGAGCTTTTCACCGAGAAGTTCCTCGTCGAGCCGCATCGCACGAATGTACGGCGCAACGGCGAGATGAGCCGGTTTGACGTGTTCGGCAACGTGGTGCTGACCGCGCCGCCGGAAACCGCCTAACGGATTACCTCAGCCACGTCAGCTACCGTGAACCTGGAGGAGCGATGGGCGGCCAGTGCAAACAGGTTGCCGCGTGCCGGAAGAATTCATTTGGCGGTAAGAAAAAACTGCTTCACTCCGCCCCGGGGGTTGGTATGATCGGGGCCTTCACGCGAGGAGTTTTGATTTGACCGATAAGACGCTCGAAGCCCTGGTCCTGACTGCCGCCTTCATTGGCTTTATTCATACCCTGACAGGGCCCGATCATTTCCTGCCATTTATCGCCCTATCGCGGGCCGGCCGCTGGACGCTGCGCAAGACAATGCTGATCACCATTGCCTGCGGCATCGGCCACGTAGCCAGCTCCGTGCTGTTGGGTCTCGCCGGATTAACGCTGGGCACGGCCGTGGCGCGGCTGGTCGACATCGAGGACTTTCGCGGTGGGTTGGCGGGCTGGCTGCTCTTCGGGATTGGGCTGGCCTACATGATGTGGGGGCTGCGACGCGCCTGGCTCAACCGGCCGCACGCGCATCTGCACGCGCACGCAGATGGCAGCCTGCACTTTCACGAACACAAGCACGACGCCCAACACGCCCACGTGCATAACGCCCAAGGCGAACCGGCCACCCACGGCGCGCGAGCTTCGATGGCGCCTTGGATCATGTTCCTGATCTTCGTGTTCGGTCCTTGCGAGCCACTCATCCCGCTGTTGATGTATCCCGCGGCTGAATCGAACCTGGTCGGCTGCATACTGGTGGCCGGCGTGTTCGGCCTGGCCACACTCGTCACCATGGTCACCATGGTCACCATAGGCTATCTGGGGCTGCTAGGCATCGCGCGGTTCACTGGCGGTGGCATGGAACGCTACGCGCACGCAACTTGCGGCGGAGCGATTGCCATGTGCGGTGCAGCCGTGGTATTCGGGCTGTAAGATAACCGAGTCGTGGGTCGCCAGAGGTCCATTTCAACTTTCCCAGACACGGTCAAAGTGCTGCAGCTCGAATAACCATAACTCCTTTCCCAGCGTGTCGCCGAGCTCGCGCAACTTGCGCTCGCGACACAAATTCCGGTCGTTACCGTTTTGGTTGCGACCAGGATCGCTGGCGACGGCAGTCGCAAGACCAAACAAACTGCTCACAGTCTTCCCACTATTGGTCGCGTCGACACAATTTTAATAATGATCTGACCGGGCAATTGCAAATGCTTGGTAATTCAGGCGACTGACGAGGCAAACTGGGATATTTTCATCCCTCGAGCACGCAGATAGGGGGTAGTGGTATCGCTTGTCGTCGGCACAATAAAAACTTCGTTTACTAAACCAGTGGCAATCGGAGTTCATCATGCGAAGTTTCAATTCCAGTGCGGCGACAATTCTGGTCCTTCTAGCATTTCTTTGCGTGGGTTCTGGCAGCCAGGCCAAAACTCTTGTACCTGGCCCATCGCCCGAGCTTCAGTCCATGTCGCCCGAGCCCAAGACGATCATGCTCTGGCGCGGCGAAAAGTGGATGCTGGATTACACGAATTGGGTTCGCCAGCGTTTCGGTGCCGAGCCCGTAATCATCGACCCGAAGCTGCAGGAATCCTGCCGCCGTCATTGCGAATGGATGGCCCGCAACAACTCGATGGTGCACAGCAATGCGCCCGGCGAGAACATCGCCATGGGCCAATCGGGCGTTCCCCAAGCTATGAGCACCTGGGAGCAAAGCAGCGGTCATTTCGTCAACATGGTCAACCGCTCACATCGTGTTTGCGGCATGGCGTGTTATCAAATGCCCAATGGCCAGCGTTTCTTTTGTCAGCAATTCTCGCACTAAACGCGACGCACATCCGATTGAGCCGCCGCGGCGATCGGGCGGCTCAATCGGCCTTGCTGATCGCTTCGGGTCCTCCCAGCGGACACGTCTTGTGGCAAAAGACACACTGACCTCCGCACGGCGTTGCATCGAGTCGGGTGTCCGGTTGGAGAGGATCGTTTAGAGAGCTGCGGCTCGCGCTGGCTGGGAACCCCGATTAAGGCCTTGCTGATGGACAGCCGGCCACTTCAGTCCGTAAGATGTGGCTGTTGCCCGTTTTCTGCCGATCCATGCGGGTGATCGGTGTTCGACCCTGTTTCTCCGTTTCATCAGGAGTCTTTCGCATGCAGCCGCTGTTTGCCGATCTGTCAACCGCCGCGATGGTCTTGATCGGAGTTGGCGTGGTGGTGGTACTGGCCCTGATGTATTTCATTGGAATCTACAACAACCTCGTGGGCCTCAAGAATGGTTTCAAGAACGCCTTCGCGCAGATCGACGTGCAGTTGAAGCGGCGATACGACTTGATTCCCAATCTGGTCGAAACGGCCAAGGGGTATATGAAGCACGAACGTGAGACCCTCGAAGCCGTAATCAAAGCCCGCAACGCCGCTTTGTCGGCCGGGCAACAGGCGGCGGCCAATCCGGGCAACCCACAGGCGATGCAAGGCCTGTCCACGGCTGAAACGGCGCTCACCGGCACCATGACCAAGTTCCTGGGCCTGATGGAAAGCTATCCAGATCTTAAGGCCAACCAGAATATGCTGGCGCTACAAGAAGAATTGACCAGCACGGAAAACAAGATCTCCTTCGCCCGCCAGGCTTACAATGATGCCGTGATGACATACAACACGGCTCGCGAAGTGTTTCCCAATAACTTCGTCGCGGGCTTTGGGAATTTTCCGGCCGCCGAGTTGTTTCAGGTCTCGGCGCCCGAGCAACGCGAAAATATCAAAGTGCAATTCTAGTGAGAGTCGGTTCCCATCGAGCTTCGCACGCAGGCGATGGAGCTTGATGGAGCATGATACCAGCAACGCGAAGTAAGAAACGGGCCGGCGGAGAGAATTGGGAAGTGTCGGTTTAAGTAACTCGACTGCTCCCAACCCACGGCATAGGTACCCTGGCAATGCAAGGCTCGGTTCTGCTGATCGCGATGTTGGTGGCGGTCGTGCCGCCGCAAAATCCAACGGCGCGAGTGCACGATCTGGCCGGCCTGTTGCCAGCTGCGGACCGCGACGAGCTGGAGAACCTGGCCCGTGAGGTCGAGCGCAAGACAACCTCCCAGCTCATGGTGGTAACCGTGCCATCGCTCGATGGTCAAACCGTCGAGTCCTACGCGCACGAATTGTTCAACACCTGGGGCATCGGTCGGCGCGACGTGAACAACGGCGTTTTGTTTCTGGTCGCCCCGCAGGAACGTCGCATGCGGATCGAAGTCGGCTACGGGCTGGAACCGTTATTGACCGACGCTTTGTGCGGTGACATTCGCGACACGGACGTCATTCCGCATTTTAAAGAACGGAACTATGCCGCGGGCATCATGGCGGGCACTCGGCGATTAGCAACGATCCTTCAGTCGAATCCTGGTGCGGCGCGCGGCCTGGTGGGATCGGCGCCACAACTGGCGCGCACCGCGCGGCGCGACGCGCTCGTGGCCACGAGTGCCGTCGGCCTGGTGGCCGTGGCGCTCACTATCGTAGGCATTGTGTTTGCGACCAGCCGGCTTTATTCGACGACTGCGTTTGTGTTGGCGTCGGTCTTCGGTTTAGCCGTCTTGGCCGTCGCTGCCTACTTCATCTGGAAAACGCCCAAGGTTCAGCAACCCCTGGCATGGTTTGGCGGGGCAGGCTGCGCGTCGTTGGCGGCGTGGTTCTATAATCTGCGCAAGTACCGCAGATTTGGCCCGCACGGGTGCTCGAAGTGTGGAACGCAATTTGTGCTACTCAGCGAGCAGGACGAGGACGCCAAGCTTTCGCCGATCCAGCAGTTGGAAGAGGAGCTCGGCTCAGTCGACTACGACGTGTGGTTTTGTCCGGCCTGCTTGAACACGAAGACCGAGCGTTATATCAAGCCGTTTTCCAGCTTCAAAGAGTGCCCTGCCTGCAAGGCGCGCACCTTCAAGGAGGACCCACCGGTGGTCGTTCGGCCGGCCACGACCTTGGCCTCGGGCTGGCAACGGATTGATGGCCGATGCGTTTCGTGTAAACACAAGACCGTGCGGAATGTCATGCTGCCGGTCATTGTTGTCTCGAACACATCCTCCGGCGGTTTTAGCGGAGGTAGTTTTGGCGGTGGCGGCGGCGGAGGGGGTGGCGGCGGCGGAGGGGGAGGTGGTGGTGGTTCAAGCGGGGGCGGCGGCGCCTCGGGTGGATGGTGATATGTATTTTACGTACGCGACGGTTATCTTATGCGCTGTGGTTGTGCTGTGGTATTTGCTTACGTTCAATGCGCTAGTCAAAGCACGCAACGCGGTGGATCAAGCGTGGTCGCACATCGAGGTGGAGCTGAAGCGTCGATTCGATTTGATTCAGAACCTGGTCGAGGTCGTCAAGGGTTACGCGCGTCACGAAAGCGACACGTTCAAGCAGGTTGCCGCACTGCGCACCCAGACGAGGCCGTTTGGCGATGCCACTGCCGCCAACAACGTGCAGCCCGAGCTGACCCGCACGATCAGCCAGATCATGGTCCTTGCCGAAAATTATCCGCAGCTACAAGCGGATAAGAGCTTCTTGAATCTGCAACGAGAACTGGCGGAGACCGAAAATCGAATTGCCGAACGGCGGCACGCTTACAACCAGACCGTGAACGTGTACTTGAATCTCTGTCAGTCCATTCCGTCAAACGTCGTTGCCGATGTTCAAAGCATGCCACCAAAATCCTTTTTCGACGCGCCAGACCGCGACGTGGAACAGCCACCGGCCGTAAAACTCTCATGAAAAAAGCCGTATTGCCACTGGCGGTCCTGGCGATGCTCGGTCTCATCGGCGCCGCTGTGGCGTGGGACTGCGTGCGGTTGGCTGCCGATGCTCGACACCGCGTCGAGTTGGCCGACGAGGAACTACAGAAACACGAGCAGCGCCTTGTCACGTTGTTGACCGGTTCACCCCGGCTGTCGCGCGAAGTGCATGACGCTGTCAACGCCCATCAAGAGACCTCCGGTCCACAAGCACGTCATGCTGCCTATGACAAACTCGTGGCAAGTTTCCGGCAAACGATGTCCGAGAGCATCGATCCGACGAATCCGCTGGATCGCAGATTCATGGACGACATCGCCGGGGCCATCAATCGGCGGGAAGTCGCCCAAAAACCATACGATAACGAAGTTGCGGAATACCATCAGTTCTTGCAAGGTCACCGAGGCAACGTGGCACGCTGGTTCTCATCGCAAACCCGCGCGGACTGGAAAACGGGCGATTAACGGCGGACAGCGGGGCGACCCCAGCGAAAGGCCAAGACGCCCCGAAGCATGGTGTATTTGCACGCTTGGTGTAAGGCACGTCTGATTCTACTCTTCGACGATTCAAACGGATTGGATGTAACCGTCGATTCACTTGTTTCGAGAAGCCGCAAAAATACTTATTGACAAGTCGGAATATCCCGATACATTTGATTGAAGGGAGGATGAAAATGGCTGCCAAGACAAAATCACTCAATCGGCCCAAGCTCATGCCGCTGGAAGCATTGTCGCAAGCAGCGGAATGTCTCAAGACACTGGCCCATCCCCACCGGCTTCGGATGGTCCAAATGCTCCTCCGGGGTCGTTACACGGTCGGTGAACTCGCCGAGGCGTGCGGTATTCCTAGCCACATGGCGTCGGAACACTTACGGCTGATGCAACGTTGCGGCTTGCTGACCAGCAAGAAAGAAGGCCGCAAGGCGTACTACCAGATCGTGGAAATCCATTTAGCGAATATCATGTCCTGCATCGAAGCACGGTTCGGCGCATAGGGCCGAGAGTTTTTTTGTGAATAACATATCGTAATATCGGGATATATAAACCATACAGCGAGCAAAGTACGAGGAGAAAATCATGGCCATTTCCAGCATTTTTCCAGCCACCCTTGCGGAACTCTGCAAGGAAGGCAAGAAGATCGAGCTCATCGACGTTCGCACACCCGTCGAGTATCAGGACGTCCATGTCGAGGTCGCACGCAACGTCCCGTTGGATCAACTCGACGTGGAAGCGCTAATGCAGGCCCATACTGGGTTGGGCAATGAGCCTTTGTACGTCATTTGTCGTTCTGGTGGTCGAGGTCAACAAGCTTGCGAGAAGTTCTTCAAGGCCGGATTCTCCAACGTCATGAACGTCGAGGGAGGTACGATGGCGTGTGTGGAGGCTGGTCTGCCGGTCGTCCGTGGCAAGAGGACGATCTCACTAGAGCGACAAGTTCGAATTGCAGCCGGATTGCTGACTTTGCTTGGGGCCGTGCTCGGC
>JAYVCO010000532.1:0-4866 GCA_043749935.1 Planctomycetia bacterium | reverse complement strand
GAGAGCTACGTGACCGACGACAAGCTCTATTGCATCTACGTGGCCCCGAATCGGCAACTCATCGAGGAGCACGCCCGGCAAGGCGGCTTTCCGGCGAATCGAATCTCGGAAGTGCGCGCCATGATCGACCCTACGACTGCGGAGTGATAAGAAGTCGGGTAGGTCACAGCTACCCACGGGCGGGCGAGGTCTTGGACTGGCGCCAAAAACAAAGCGGGTCCGGAAGGTGCTTCCGGCCCGCTTGAGAGCCAGTTGAATTCAGCCCGTCGAATTTCAGGACGATTGGAGGGTGATGCCTGGCTGCCCGTTGAAAAATGCCATCGTGGCATGTTTCAACCTCGCCAAGTGCAGAGCCAAGCTCCGCACGGCTCGCAAAATCACGACTATCCGTCGCGATTTTGTCATCGCATCCATGCGATGACGCAGCCCGTCGAATTCTTCTACGGGCTGCTGGACTAGGCCGGGACGACCGAGGAAGCTCGGGGACCCTTTCCCTTGGGGGATTGGCCTGCTTCGACTTGGTATTCGACTCGCTGACCTTCGGTCAGGTCGTCGAAACCCATGTCGGCCACCGTCGAATGGTGGAAAAACACGTCTTCGCCGCTATCCGTCTGAATGAAACCAAAGCCCTTATCTTGCACGATTTTTTTGATCTTGCCCGACGCCATACCGCACACTCCTACACGCTATCCCAGGATCAAGTACGTAGGCGGAAAATTGCTCCCCCACCTATGATTCCACGAGCGTGGAACGTCGCCATCTTACACCAGAAAAACCGCGTGAACAGCGCCGTCAGCCCCAAAAAACAAACTTTTTGGGGGCCACCCAATTGGCCCAAAAGAGTAAGGTGCCAAGCCCGTTAGCAGGCTCGCATATTTTCGCGGCTTGAGGGGCCTTCGGGAATAGGCGACTGAAACTGTCCGGGGACGCTCCCGGAGCCACTGGGGCCGTTCACTCCAGCGGGCATCGGACAAACTGAGACCAGGACATTCTTGAAGGCAGGCGTTCGCGATTCTGGGTCTAAGCGCCTGGGAACCAACACGTTAGCCTCCGGGTAATACATGAGTGCATTTCCCGGTTTGATCTTTTCGTACGTCCGAGCCAGAACCCCATTGAGGCTTCCCACCTCACTCCGCACGAAGACACGCATTTCCGGCCGCAGTCCGAGGCGACGGAAATCGTCAGGATGGATCAAGATGACGTCGCGGCGGTCCTGGCCGCGATATAAGTCGTACTCTTCGTACACGACCGTGTTGAATTGACCTTCGCTACGTACGGTCATCAAACGCAATTGATCGTCGCCGCCGGCCAGAGTTGGCAACGAATGGACATGGAGTTGTGCAACGCCGCTGGGAGTTGGAAACGGGGGCTGGCTGATCCGCCGACCGGTGATTTCAAACTCCTGCTTGGTGCGGTCCATTTCGCCGATCTTCTCCCATCCGGGTACGATCTTTGAAATGGCAGCCCGAATCTGGCCGGTTTGGGCCATCTGTTGCCAATCGATGGGGCTTGCCGAGGGGAACAGCCGCTGGCCCAACTCTGCCACGATTTCGATTTCGCTGCGCGGCCCGGCGTGCCGGCTCGGGCCGCCATCGCTCAACCTCACATAGCTGAACATGGACTCCTGTGTCGTCGGTTGCGGTTCTTCGTCGCGCGCGAGAACTGGCAGGATGATGGTTTCTTTGGCCAGCCCGTGGGCGTGGCCGGTGTTCAGCGTCGTGTTGAGATAAACCAGCATGTCGAGTTTTTCGAGAGCCTTGGCGGCAAACGAGGAATCGGGGTTCGAACCATACAGATTCCCGCCAAGGCAAAAGCCAAATTTCAGTTGACCGCCTGCCGCGGCGTCGATGCACCCCATGGTGTCCAAGCCGGGTGTCGTCGGCAGTTGAACGCCGAAATGACGCTGCAACCGATCGAAAATCGCGTCCTTCAGTTTGGGTGTGACGCCCATCGAGCCCATGCCCTGCACATTGGAATGGCCGCGAATCGGCAGCAGGCCCGCGTTAGGCCGGCCGACCATGCCGCGCAATAGGGCCAGATTTGCGATCGCCTGGACGTTGGCCACGCCGTGGACGTGATGCGTGATGCCCATGGTCCAACTGAAAATCACGCGATTGGCCGTCGCATAACGCCGGGCGATTTCCTCGATCTGCGGTCGATTTACTCCAGATTTCTCCACGATTTCCTGCCACGACAGAGACCGCAAATGCGATTGCAGCAAATCCCAACCCTGGCAGTGCCGGGTCAAGAAGTCGTCGTCCGTAGCCCTCAACTCGTCAATGTGCTTGGCGATGCCCGTCAACAGGGCCAGATCGCCGCCGATATCGGGCTGCACGTAGAGGCTGGCGATTTCCGATCCAAACAGCAGGCTGCGCACTTCGCTCGGCACACTAAAATTGACCATGCCGGTTTCCACGACCGGGTTGATCACTATGACCTGGCCGCTACGACGACGGACCTGCATGAGCGACCGCATGAGTCGCGGATGGTTGCTAGCCGGGTTGCCGCCAATGACAAACACCAGGTCGGCTTGCTCGACGTCGGCCAGGCTAACCGTCGCCGTGCCAACACCCAGCGCACTGGTCAGCCCGACGCCACTGGCCTGATGGCAATAGAAGCTGCAATTGTTGACGTTATTAGTGCCGTAGAGTCTGGCGAGCAGTTGCAGTAAAAAACCGGCTTCGTTCGAACTGCGTCCGCTGAAGTACCAAAAAGTTTCGCGGGGATCGACGCCCTTGAGTTTGCTCGCGATTCGGTTGAGCGCCTCGGTCCAATCGATGGGCCGATAATACTGGGAATCGCTTGTTAACAGCAGCGGCGTGGTAATGCGTCCGCAGTTTTCCAATTCGCGCGGGGAGAACGCCTGCATCTGAGGCAGCGAGTATTTCTCGAAAAACTCCTGACGGATAGCACCCTGCATGTCGGAGGCCATAGCCTGAAGCGACTTCTTGCAGACCTCGGGAAAATGGCCTGCCTCGTTCACCATGCCTCCGGCTTGTCCGCCCATTCCCAATGCGCAGGTCTTGCAGGCGTTTTTGCTCCGCATCGCCTTCCATAGCTTAAAGAGGCCCCCGACCTCCCGAGCCTTGCGTAGCGTGTAGAAAACCGCCGGCCAGCCACCACCCCGCTTGACTTGTCTCATGGAACCGGTTCCACATCGATGAATGGGGGCCTTCAAATTGGGCTGGCCGCTGTCAGCCGGCCGATTTCCGCCATGTTTTCTATTGTAGCCAGCAGCCTGCGAATCGCTAGGAACTGGGATGCGCCGGGCGTGGCACTCGCGGTCTTAATCATTTCACAACTGCATGCCATTCACTACAATGGCCGCGAACCGCGTTTTCAGTGATTTCCGCGTGTCGGTGCACAATCGACAGCCAATAAGGTCCGGGAGATTCGATTCATGCGACGTTGTTGCTTCGGCTGCGTGAGCGTGATGGCTTGGAGCTTGACGGCGGGCACGGCTCTGGCGCAATCTGGCGCTTTGCCTTCGCTGCTGAAGACTTTGCAGGCCGTCGACCGCGAAGGAAAAGGAAATCGGGCCGCATCTCAAGCCTGGACCGACCTGATTAACCAGTCCGATTCGTCGCATTTGCCAACGATCCTCGCGGCGATGGACGATAGTGGTCCTCTGGCATCCAACTGGCTTCGCGCCGCGGTCGACACGATTGCGGAACGCGAGACCCAAGCCAAGGGCAAATTGGCAACCTCCGATTTGGAAGCCTTCCTTCGAGAAAAACAGCACCATCCACGTGCCCGGCGTTTGGCCTACGAATGGATCACTCGCAGCGATCCTACGGCGCCAGACCGATTGATTCCCACCATGTTGAACGATCCCAGCCTTGAGCTGCGCCGAGACGCAGTTGCCCGCGAGCTGGCGGCGGCGGATAAATCGTTGGGCGAAAAACAGACGGACCAGGCTGTCGCAACCTATCGGGTAGCGATGGATTCGGCTCGTGATTTGGATCAGGTTAAGGCGGCCGCCGAAGCGCTTAAGAAACTGGATCATCCCGTCAATTTGACATACCATTTTGGTTTCTTGCAGGACTGGAGACTTCTCGGACCGCTAGCCAATCCGCAGGGGAAGGGATTCGACATCGTGTATCCCCTGGAAAAAGAACTTGATTTTGAAAATCTTCCCCAACCCGACGGGGAGCAGAAATGGATTACGGCTCATAGTGACGACGAGTATGGCTTTGTCGATCTGAATAAGGTGGTCGGCAAACATAAGGGGGCGCTTGTTTACGCCGTCGCGGAGTTTCAGAGTGAGAGGCCGCAGCCGGTCGAATTGCGATTGGGAAGCGAGAACGCAAATAAGATCTGGCTCAACGGAGAACTCATTTCTTCAGCCAACGTCTATCATGCCAACGGCACGATGGACCAGTATGTTGGACGTGGAAAAATGAAAGCTGGCCGCAACACGATCGTGCTCAAGATTTGTCAAAATGAACAGACGGAAGAATGGGCCCAGGACTGGAAGTTTCAACTTCGCGTCTGTGATTCAACCGGCAAGGCGATCCATTCGACCGATCGCGTTGCGCCGCGCACGGCGCAACTCCAAAACGCCAAAAATGCAGCTCAGGAGTAACCCTTGAACCGATTCATCGACAAGCTCCGGATTGTGACATCCGCAGGCCTTGCTGTGGCAATGTTTTGTGCCGCGGACTGGCCGCAGTTCCGTGGTCCCAATAGCAGCGGCGTCAGCGGTGATCGCCAGCCGCCCAGTGACTGGAGCGAAAGCCAAAATATCGCCTGGAAGGCCGATTTACCCGGCCGGGGGCCTTCGAGCCCGATCGTTATCGGCAATCGGGTAGTTGTTACGTGTTCCAGCGGTATCAACCAGGATCGCTTGCACGTGATTTGTTTTGA
>JAYVCO010000531.1:0-3958 GCA_043749935.1 Planctomycetia bacterium | reverse complement strand
CCATGCCAAGCGCGGCGAGCAGCGATGAGTATCGACGCAAATGCATTTAGCGCTGAAAAATGGGCAGGTAATTGTTTGGTATTTGCAGAATGATGCAGGCCATGCTGGTGCCGTATTCCATGCAGATCGAATCGTTCCACGATCCATCTTCGGCCTGCCGGGCGACAAGCGCTTCGCGCACGGCCGGATACCACTTGGCCCAGTATTCGCCGCCGGCTTGCCACATGGCCTGCACGGCATAATAGTGGCCATAGAAATAGTGACTTTCGCGATTGAATTCGTGGGCCTGCGGCATGAAGCCCATCACGTATTCGAGCCCCTTCTTGATCTCTTGCCCTTCATAGATTCCCGCGCTGTACAAGGCCACGATTCCGGCCGCCGAGCGAGGAAACGCACTTTGCCCGCCTTGTATCATGTACATGAATCCGCCGTCGGCGTTTTGGCTGCGCTTGACGTAATCCGTGCAGCGATCGATGGTCTCGCGCGGAACGAACAGTCCCGCGTTGCGCGCGGCGCGCAGCGCCATGATCTGGCAAATCGTCACCGAAATGTCGGCGTCGTGGCGTTGCGGCTGATAGCGCCATCCGCCTTCGTTGTTTTGCGTGTTGACGATCAGGTGGACTGCTTTCGAGAGTTTGTCGCGAATGTCGGGGCGCTTGGTCATCCCGTAGCATTCGGCGAGAAACAGGGTGGCAAACCCGTGACCATACATGGGACCGTGGCTGCTGGCATTGGGGATGTTGATGAATCCGCTCTCTTGTGTATTGGCCAGGATAAATTCGATACATCGCTCGACATTGCGCCCGTAAGGTCCGCGCCCAGGCGTGCTGCCGCTGGACATGAAAGCCATGCCCGCCAACCCGCAGATGGCGACATTGCGGCTGTATCCGCCCGAACGAAACGAGCCGTCTTCGTCCTGGCGCGTCGCCAATAGATTCAATCCGCGCTCGATGGCTCGAGCCGCAGCCGGCGTGATGAGCTCGACGGCCGACTTTTCGGGATCCTTGGGCTCGCCCCGGGCGCGATCGCCGAGACCAATGGCCAAACTGCCTGCGGCAAGGCCGCTTAAGAAGCACCGGCGATTGAGGAACGGCCGAAAAATAAATCCTGGAATTTGTTTGCCCTCACCCTGCCCTCTCCCGGAGGGAGAGGGTTTTAATGACGGAGTCATTTCTCGCCCGTTCCTAAACGCGAGGCCAGCGTCGTCTGTCGCGGGAACAGTGAATTGATTACATCGCATGATTAGCCCCTCCTACTTGGAACTTTGTTCTTCAGCGAGGCGCTTGTAGTATTTCTCGATCATCAACTCGTATTGGGGCAAGAACCTTTCCGGTGAGTTTTGCAGCATTTGCTCGCGCGTCTTTGCAGGCAAATGCCCCCACGAATCCTTCATCAAGCCTCTGAGCATTTCTGGATCGGGACGAACATTTTCGGCTTTGCCCATGCGTTCCGTGCTGTCTTGAGCCGGCTTGTTCGACTCCTTGCCCGGCTTGCTCGACGGCTGTCGCTTGGGCTGCTGCACGGACTCTCGTTTTGACGATGGTTGCTGTTTCTTGTTCTTCCCCGAGGCCTGTTGCTGAGCCCGTTGCTTTTCGGCCTGATCGATCAACTTTACCAGGTCTTCGACAATTCGCTGCTGCAATTGCACGGCATGCTCGCGTTTCTGCTGTTCGGGAATCAGCGACTCGACGGAGCGCATTTCCTGGCTGATGTGCAACAGCGGGTCGTCCTCCGACGGTTGCCCGATGTCTTCGCCCGCAGCGTCCGGCTCGGCTACACCTTTGCCTTTATCCGCTGCGGCAGGGTCCTTAGGTTTCGCGGGCGGACGCTTCAAGTCGCCCGCGCCCTCGAGCAGTTCGTTGTCCAATTCTTTCAATAAATCGTCGTCGATATTTGACCGCGGTTGCTTTTTTCCCGGTGCGCTCTTGATCGTCTTTTGCTCGGCAGCGGCCGACGGCCCGTGCCAGGATGCAAAGGCCAACAAACAACCACAGACCATGGCGGCCACGATGAACGACCCCTGCGGCTTTCGGCTTCTCGGTTTGCTGTCCGTCATGGCTTTTCCTGTTCTTGTGCCTTGTCCGCAGGCGGCACGCCTGTTGGCGGTTTGTTCTGTTGACGTACGTCGGGCAGTTTTTCGGGGTCGTCTTCAGGGTTGTCCTCGGGCGGCTCGGCCAACTTGAGAGCCAGGTCGGCCAGCTTGCCTTGCTCGGCGGCGACTTCCGACAATTCCGGGTCGGCCGCCGGGTTTGTGTCGTCCCGTGCGGTCAGCGTGTGAAAACGGTCATTGAGATCCTCTTGTAGGATCTTCAGCAGCTTTAGTTGAGTGAGTACCTGGTTGCCATCGGCGCGTGACTTCCCGGAGCCACCGCCGCCAGATCCACTCTCCTTTTCGCCCTCGGCCTGGGGTGTGGACTTGTTTTCGAATGCTGTCAGGAGCTGCGCAAGTCGCAGCCGCGCGGCCTCTTCCGACGCTTGGGTTTGGCTGCCAGTGCGCTGATCTCGCAACAGGTCGGCCGCGCGGGCCATGTGTTTGGCCGCCCCTTCCAGCGCCAGATTGATCACTTCACTCAATGCGAGTTTTTCAGCCAGCAATGAAATCTCCGCTCGTAGGGCTTGTTGTTGGCGAGCCAGATCGTTGATCGTACTGAGTTGCCCGCGTGTCAGGCGGCCTTCAGCGCTGCGCAAATCGTCAAGCCGTTTGGTTTCGGCAATCATGGTTTTTTGGCGCTCGTGCAAGCTCTTCAGTGAATCTTCCATGCGCGCGATTTGTTCGCGAGCCAGATCTTCTTCAGCCTGGCGGCGTCGTTCGGCCAATTGTTGCTGGGCCTCCTCCAAATCCTTCTCCGCGTTCTGGGCTTGCTCCTCCGCCGCCGGTGCGTCGCCTTGCTGCTGCGCACTGCCGGCTTGATCCATTTTGCCGGCGGCGCCCGCCGTACTGCGGCTGGCCTTTTCCGCTTGCAATCGTTCCAGGCGGCGAGCCAGCCGGGCGGCTTCTTCCTGCAATTGCTTTTGTTCGCGGCTCAGCCGTTCCAATTGGCGCTTGCGCTCTTGGGGATCTGGTTTCTCGATTGCTTCGCGAACTTTCTTGCGCAGGCCGGCCTGTTGCGCGCGAACGCGCGCCATTTCTTGCTCGGCCTCGCGCAATTGTTTGACCAGCCGGGTGAGCTCTTGCTCGCGACGATTGGACAGGATGGCCATCAGGTCTTCCAAATCCTTGGCGATTTTGGCCTGCTGCTGAGCCGCTTGCCCAAGTTGGTTTTTATCGAGCCGCTCGCTGGCTTGCCGCATTTGCCCGCTGATCGCTTGCTGCTGGGTTTGGTGCAACCCGTCGGCAATCGTGGCCGCCGAGAGCGGATCGGTTTGTTTCAAAGCGTTGTTCATTTGGGCCATCTGCTGCTGGACTTTTTCCAGCCTGCGGCTGAGCTCGACTTGCAGGCTGGCTAGTTTCTTCAGATCGGCCTGCTGCTGCGGATCGAGATCTTTCAACTCCCGGCCGAGCGTCTTCTGGCCTAGCTCCTTGGTTGCTCGCGAGACTTTCTCCTGGTCGCGACCCAATTGCGCGACATCGCGGCCGAAGCGGCGGTAGCTGTCCCACTGGCCTAGCTCGCTCAGCATGCTTTCCAGCGATGCGATTACATGATCCTGGTTGTTGCCCGCCGTCGACAGCGATTTTTCCAAGAGCGGATCGTGAGCCGGTTTCGACTTCGACTCGTCGGCATTCTTCGACAACCTGGCTTGCGCGGCTTTGATCACGCTGGTCAATTCGCGTTCCACGGCCGACAGATGCTCCTGTCCCAATCGCTCCAGTTCGCTCGAGATCGCGTTCATGTGCCGCTCGAGGTCGGGGCTGTCGACCCGATTGTTGGCTAAATCGGCCAGAAAATCGGCGAGTTGCGCGGGAATGCCCTCGTTCTGGCTGGTCAGCGTGCGGGTAATCTGGCGCTGATTCAGCTCG
>JAYVCO010000530.1:0-12372 GCA_043749935.1 Planctomycetia bacterium | reverse complement strand
ACCTTTCAATCGACGAAAACACGCCTCGCACAGCGTACATGATCGAGCCAAACAGCAGCGAGCTGAAGATTATTGTGCCCGCCATCACGACCGTGAAGTGGTCGCGCATCAAGAGCAACTCCGGCGGTTCGTCCGTCGTTGGCGGGCGCCTGCGCACCGGCCCGTCGACGGCCTGGTTCGGCGTTGATTCGCGCCAGGCTTGCCACTCTGCCCGGGCCTCGGGCGTGTCCAGTTCTCGCAGCACGCCGGCGCGGAAGTGCAGTAGATAAAACACGAGCGAACAAATCGCGACCAGATACACGGCCAGCCAAACCAGATTTGCAGTGCGGCGTGATCGGCCCGCTATAGTTGGCGTTGTCATTTTTTCGGCGGCAAAAGATCGAGGACGGCCGTGGCCATCGCCGTGATGCCGGTGGTCAGGGTTGTGTCGGCATCGGGAAAGTAGACGGCCGAGTGCAAAGACGGTGGTTCCTGGCCGCCCCGTTTCAGCCCGGCCAGGCGGCGCGGTTCGACCGAGCCCAGGCGGAACATGAAAATCGGCACGCCGGCCAGGCCATAGCGGCTGAAATCCTCGCCGCCCATGGAGGGTTCGGAAGCCACCACGTTGCTCTCGCCGAGCGTCTTGCGAAACGTCGGCAACAGCCGTTCGACCAGCTTGGCGTCGTTGAATAGTGCCGGCGTGTGCTCGTTGAGCACTTCGACGGTCGGTTTGGGCGCCCCTGCCCCTTCGGCCACGGCATTGGCCTTGCGGCGAATGCCGTCGAGCAATCGCTGCCGGACTTCCGGCGTATAACTGCGCACCGTGAGCTGCAAGTGGCAACTGTCGGGAATGACATTGTGCTTCGTGCCGGCGTGAATCGAGCCGACTGTCACTACCGCCGGCTCAACTGGGTTCGTTTCGCGACTGACCAAGGTTTGCAACGCGAGCACGAGTTGGGCAGCCTGTACGATCGGGTCGACCGTGCTGTGCGGTGCGGCACCATGGCCGCCGCGGCCGCGCATTGTGACGTCGACGCTATCGACGTTGGCCAGCGAGTAGCCAACCCGATAGCCAATCTTGCCGGTTTCCAGCGTGGCATCGACGTGCAGTGCCACGGCCATGTCGGGCTTGGGGAATTTGGTGAACAGTCCCTCCTCGAGCATCCGGCGCGCACCCTCCCCCGTTTCTTCCGCCGGTTGGCCAACGAGCATGACCGTTCCCGACCACAAGGGCTTATTGCTCGTGAGGTACTGGGCGACGCCGACGAGGTTCGTAATGTGGATATCATGACCGCAAGCGTGCATCACGCCGGTGGCCGTGCCGTCCTTTTTCTTGACTTTCACATCCGATGCATAGGCCAGCCCGGTATTTTCCACGACGGGCAACGCATCGAGGTCGGTCCGCAGCATCAGCGTCGGTCCCGGGCCATTCCTGATCAGTCCCACGACTCCATGGCCTCCGATGCCAGTCTGTACTTCGGCGCCGGCCTGTTTCCAAAGTTCGGCGACTTTCGCGGCAGTCTGTTCTTCCTGCGAGGAGAGCTCCGGACTCCTGTGAAACTGGCGATAGAGCTCGGTCAATTCTTCGACATGTTTGCCAGCCCACTCGACAGGAGTCTCGGTCGCGAGTGTCGGCGAAAATCCGATAGTGACCAAGACGGCCGCCAGTGCGATACGACCCAGCATGGGATCCCTCAATACAATGGTGCGAGTTCGAGTTGAATGACAAGTGGCCGGCCCGCCAGCCGATGGCATTCTAGCCCAGGACCTTCGGCAAGGCACGGCAGGGGGCGCAAAACGGGGATTATCGCCACTCGCCTTGCTCGCGGCGCTCGATTAAACGGGGAATCAGCGCGAGTCGACGGTGCGGTCATAGTCGCTGCTGATACTGCGACGGGGGACTTCGACCAAAACGGGCTGGATATCGAAAGGGATGCCGCCCAGCTTTTTCGCCTTGCCGACCTGCGCGGCTTTGCCCGGTTCAACCTTGGTTTCGGCACCGAACGTCGTCATGATTCGGTGAACCTCCGGATTGATTTCGATCTTTCCATCGGCACGAGGAGAACCGACCGTGTTAAAGGCGCCGATCGTCACGATGCTCGAGGAACGATCGTGAAACTCGTAGGCTTCGTATTTCTTCTTGCGCAAGGCTTCCGTCAGCACGTGGGCATTCTGGGCGGCGTTTTCCAGCCAGCTCTTGGGCTCGGCTCCCTTTTCTATTGCATCGATGGTTTTCTGGTCGAGCAATATCGAGTGGCCGGTGAACGTGGCCACCTTCACGGTGTAACGTTCCGGACAATCGAGCAAGCTGTGCGGCACGTTCTTATTCATCTCGACCACGAGCTTGTCGATGCCCTTGGGAACGAAATACTCGTTCGGCAAGAGCGGATTGGTGATCACGAAAGCACTGGCCATCGGACCGCGCTTCAGCTCGTCGCTATCCTTGGGCAACATCGATTGTTTGACTTGTTTTTGAATGGCACGCACAGTTGCCAAAGGCCGATTCGACGCTTCAGGCTCGACAGCCAGCGACCTGGGCTGTGCGTATTTCAGTTTTTTGAGCACCTTCTGCGCGTCCGGATCATCCACCGTGTTGTAGTCCCCCACAAGCACCGCAAACTCTACGAAGTCCTGGCTCTTGCTATAGCGCATCTTGGGCTTTTCACCGTGAGGATTGAGCCCTTTGCCTTCGACTGTCTGGGAAAATTCGAACTTCTTTTGATACGAATAGGCGGGCAGCTTGAAATCCTTGCGCAGTTCAAAGATCAGTTGTCGCGCGCGATCCGCGGCTCCATCGCCCGTGAATGTTGCCGCGATGATCGTCCACGGACCATTTTGCTCGGTAAACGAATACATTTCGTCGGGATCGGCTTCGAGGTGCTTGAACAGCACGAGCTTCGACCAGGGTGGCGCGCCAGAAGTCGTTTGACACCAAACGAACGTGATGAGCGCACCGATGGTGAGCCACAGATAGCTTCTCGCGACCATACCAGCTCCTACCGACGTCAAGGCGCAAGCAAATGAAGCTCACGACCGGGGAGATTCGACTTTCTACGACGTGAAAACGCGAACGGGGCCTCGGCACTTTGGCGCGAGGCGATTAGACGTGTGGGGCGGGAGTGTAGCAAACGACTCCGCGCACGGAAAGGCGGACTTGGGTGCGGTTTTAGTCCGGAAAAGATCCCACAAATCGCCGGAATCCAGAGCGCCAACGCGATTTCTGGACCTGACGGCCTATTCGGACAGCGGTTCGATGCTAGCTGACATCGAGCCAGCGCAACTTTGGATCGCTGAATCCTTGCCAAACGCGTGGATCTGGTCTCGCTTCAACTCCGCGTGCTCGCGGGTGGTGGTCAAGACGATCGCCCGGCCGCGACCATCCACCTCTTGGGCAATTTGAAATCCCTTCTCGGGCGGATGGCCGAACAGCTTTTGCATCATCGCGATCACGTACTCCGGCGTGTGTTCCTGGTCATCCCAGAGGATCACGTTGTACGGTGGTTGCCGTTTGGGCTTTTTCCCTTTTTTCGTTACTTTTTCAAGCACAACCTGTTCGGCGGGCTCGGCAATGCTCGCTCGAGATTCGTCTGCCACGGCGCGTACCTCACGAATTTCATTCCACAATAGCCGAATCACTCTAGAGCCATTATATTGCAGACCCACGATCGAAGCGAGCATTTCAAGTCCTCGATCGCTGCAAAAAACCAGCATCTGCCACGCTGTAAAACTGAAAATGTTAGGAAGCCTGCGATGTCGAGCTTGGAAGAATACCTAGGGCAAAGCCGCGAGCAATTCGAGCGAGACCTTTTCGAGCTGCTGCGCATTCCCAGCGTGAGCGCCGACAGTGCCAACCGCGCCGATGTGCGCCGAGCCAGCGAGTGGGTTGCCGATCAGTTTCGTCGGCTGAAGTTCAAGACCGAAGTCGTGGAAACGGCCGGCCACCCGATCGTCTATGCCGAATCGCCCCCGGTGCCGGGCTCTCCGATCGTATTGGTGTATGGCCACTACGACGTCCAGCCGCCCGACCCATTGACTGAGTGGCACACGCCCCCCTTTGAGCCCACGGTTCGCGACGGCAATGTGTATGCCCGGGGTGCCACGGACGACAAAGGACAGATGCTCACGCACATCAAGTCCACGCAAGCCTGGATCGAGACCGAGGGCCACCTGCCGCTGCAATTGAAATTCGTAATCGAAGGCGAAGAAGAAGTCGGCAGCTCACATTTGAGCCAGTTCATCGAAAGCCACCGAAAGCAGTTGGCCTGCGACTGCGTTGTGATCAGCGACACGTCGCAATTTGCCGCCGGGCAGCCAGCAATCACCTATGGCTTGCGCGGGATCGCTTACTACGAGCTGCGGTTGAGCGGACCGAAGCAGGATTTACACTCCGGCACGTTTGGCGGCGCCGTGACTAATCCGGCAAACGCATTGTGCAGCATGTTGGCGGCTTTGATCAACGACCGCGGCCAGGTGCAGATTCCCGGCTTCTATGACGAGGTCGAATCGCTCAGCTCGCGCGAACGGGCCGAGTTCAAGAAACTGCCCTTCGATGAAGCCCAGTTCATGAAGCAACTGGGTGTCGCGGCGTTGCGAGGCGAAGAAGGGTTCTCCACGCTCGAACGTCGCTGGGCGCGACCCACATTTGACGTCAGCGGACTGTCGAGCGGATATCAGGGCGAGGGGGCAAAAACCGTGCTGCCAGCCCGGGCGGTGGCGAAATTCAGTTTCCGCCTGGTGCCCAAGCAGGACCCCAAGAAGATTTCGGCCTCGCTCGAAAAGCGATTGCGCGAGCTTTGTCCGCCGGGCATCAAGATGGAACTGATTGATTTTCACGGGGCTCCGGGCGTCGTGGTTCCGCTCGACAGCCCCTACGTGGCCGCCGCCGAGCGGGCCATCGAACAAGGATTCGGCAAGCGGCCGGTTTTCATGCGCGAAGGGGGATCGATTCCGGTGGTCGCAACCTTTCACGATCTGCTAGGAGTCGATACGCTGCTCTTAGGGTGGGGCCTGGACGACGACAACACGCACAGCCCGAACGAAAAATTCTCTCTGGCCGATTTCCATCGTGGGATCAAGGCCAGTGCGTACCTGTGGCGAGAGTTGGGACAGCTCAAGCATGCCTGACCGGTCACTGCTCGTCGTGCCCTCGAAAGCGTCCTCAGTCCATAACTTCTACATTCACATTTCCGCACATCAGAATAAGAACGCACTATGCTCGATCGAAAGTTTGTCCTTGAAAACGCGGCTCTCGTGGAACAAAACTGCCGGCAGCGCGGCGCGCGCGTGGACGTGGCGCGATTTGTCGATGCGGAAACCGCTCGGAAAGCCAAGCAGGCTGAAGTCGACGAGTTGAATCGCCGCGCCAACGAAGTCAGCAAGTCGATCGGCCAGGCCAAGGACCCCGCCGAGCGCGAAGCTCGCAAGACCGAGGGGCGAGCGCTTCGCGAGAAAACGACCGAAGCCCAAGTGGAATTGGACCGTCTGGCGATCGAGGCCGACGCCCTGCTGCGTTTGATTCCCAATATGACCCACCCCGACGCGCCAGTGGGAGTGGATGATCAGGCCAACCTGGAAATTCGCCGCGGCCTCCACGAGCCGCCCACATTCACGTTCAAGGCGCGAGATCACGTCGAATTGGCCGAGGCGCTGGATCTGATCGATTTCGAAGGAGGCGCCAAGGTCACGGGCCACGGGTTTTACTTCCTGAAGAACGACGCCGTGCGGTTGGAACTGGCGCTGCAACAGTACGCGCTCGAGATCCTCACGGCCGAGGGATTTACGCCCACGATCACGCCCGACCTGGCGCGCAACGAGATTTTGCACGGAACGGGATACATTCCGCGCGGACCCGAAGCGCAGATCTATAGCATTGCCGAGACCGACCTGAGCCTCGTGGCCACCGCCGAAATCACGCTAGGCGGTTTGCTGTCTGACGAGATCCTCGACCCGAATAGTTTGCCGATCAAATTGTGCGGCATCAGCCATTGCTATCGGACCGAAGCCGGCGCCGGAGGCCGAGCATCTCGCGGGTTGTATCGGGTCCACCAGTTTACGAAAGTCGAGATGTTCGCCTTCACGCTGCCCGACGGGAGCGAGGATATGCTGAATTACTTCTGCGACTTGGAGTGCCGGATTTTCGACGGCCTCGGCCTAGCGTATCGAGTGGTCGATACCGCCACCGGTGACTTGGGCGGCCCGGCGTATCGGAAATTCGATCTCGAGGCTTGGATGCCCGGTCGGGGCGAGGCCGGTGAGTACGGCGAAGTGACCAGCACGTCGAACTGCACCGACTATCAGGCTCGCCGGCTGGCAATACGCTATCGGACAGGAGAGAAGGGAACTGCTTTCGTCCACACGCTCAACGGCACGGCAATCGCCATCAGCCGCGCGATCATCGCAGTATTGGAAAATTATCAGCAGGCCGATGGCTCGATCGTGGTGCCCGAGGCTCTACGGAAATGGATGGGCAAAGACCGCATCACGGCTCGCTAAGCCTTCCCTCGTCAAGTGCTCGATGCACCAAGCTCACTTATCGCCGCCGCGGCCTCACGACACAATCGCTCAGCTTCGGCCGCGGTGCTTGCTTCGGCAATCGCGCGTACGATTGGTTCGGTATTGCTCGCCCGCACCAGCAGCCACTTGCCGGGCCAGTCGAGCCGCAATCCATCGAGGCGATCGGCCTTGGCATCGCTGAAATATTTCGCCACGGCGGTCAAAGCCGCAGGAATCTGTTCGCGTGGCACGGTGAGCTTGGTTTTGACGATCTCGTAGCGAGGTAATTCCTGAGCCAGTTGGCTGATTTTCAAGCCGCGCTCGGCCATGGCGTCCAAAATCATCGCCATTCCCACGAAACTATCGCGCACCAGTCCCACGCGGGGATCGATCGCGCCGCCGTTGCCCTCTCCGCCCAGAATTGCCTCGCGCGCGAGCATCGTGTCGACCACGTTCGCCTCGCCAACCGCCGAGCGATAGAACGGCACGCCATACTTTTCGGCCAAATCCTCGGACATCCGACTGGTCGAACAATTCGTGACAATCGGGCCCTGCTGTTGGCGCAGACGATGGTTGACGCAAATCGCCAGCGTGTATTCTTCGCCCAGATAACGGCCCGCTTCGTCGATCACGGCCAGCCGATCGGCGTCGGGATCTTGGCAAAATCCAATCTGGCATCCGTTGCGCGGCACGGCCGCGAGTACGCTGGCCAGGTTTTCGGCGGTAGGCTCTGGGGTGTGCTCAAACCGACCGTCGGGACGCTCTCCCAAGAGCGTAATCTCGCATCCCAACGCAGTCAGCAACTCGCGACCCAACAGGCTTCCAGAGCCGCGATTGGCATCCAACAGCACTTTGAACTGCTGCTGCCGAATGCGGTCGACGTTGACCGTTTTCAAAATGAGCGCCAAATGTTCGGCGATCGATTCGGCGCAGGGTTTGACGTGCCCAACCCGATCGTGCGAAACCCATTCGAGCATCGCCTGTCGGTAGCGGTCCATCACCTTGGCTCCCGCCGCTTCGGGAATGACGCGCCCGGCCGCCGAAAAGAGTTTCAGACCGTTGTATTGTGCGGGATTGTGACTGGCGGAAATCTGAATGCCGCCGGCGGCGTGGAAGTGACGCACCAGGACGCCGGTGGTCGGCGTGGCGGCGATGTCGGCATCGATCACGTCGCGGCCCACGGCGGTCAAACCACTGTGTAAGGCGGCCGCGAGCATCAGGCCCGTCGAACGACCGTCGCGCGACAAGACGATGCTGCCCGGTGGTAATTCCGCGGCAAACGCGCAGCCGTAGCGAATCGCAATTTCCGGGGTCAAGCTGGTGCCGACGATGCCACGCAGGCCCGAGACACTAATGATCGGCTCGTTCACAACAAGGTCCTAGAGGATGCAACCGCATTGGGTCTCGGCACTGGCCGTAGACACCTGCCAAGTCTCAAATTTTACCACCTATTTCACGGAAAGGCCGATCTGGCTGGCAAATTGCTAGGTATTCCATAGCGCTGCGAAGACCCGACGTGTTCGCGCCTGCCCTTGCCCAGTTGGGCAAATCGGGCACAATTGGGACCAGAATCAGCGATGAAAGAATTTGGTTGCCGGCAATTTTTGTGTGGCGGCTTTCGAACCTGGAGTAAATTGCACCCATGACGCAGTCCACTTTCGTGTTCGATCAAGCCGCAGCTCTTTCGCAACTAGAACGCGCTGAGCGCGATGGATTGCTCTCGGCGGGCGCCGTGAAAAACATTCGCGCCTGGCTGACGGAACCTCGTTACGCCGAGTATGCCCCGCAGGTCGCCGCGCACTTGGCCGAGGGCCGCTGGAAGGATCTGGACGATGTTTTTTGGACGATCATCCCATTCGGCACGGGCGGCCGCCGCGGCAAAATGTATCCGATCGGATCCAACGCGATCAACGATCGCACCATTGGTGAAAGTGCCCAAGGGCTGGCCGATTACGTCAAACAGGTTTCCACCGCACCGTTTCTGGCGTGCGCGATCGCCTACGACACGCGTCACCAGTCGCGGCATTTTGCGGAATTGTGCGCCGAAGTCATGGTGGCCGCGGGCTTCACGGTGTTCTTTCTCGACGGATATCGCAGCACTCCGGAGCTCTCGTTTGCCGTGCGGCATCACCGCTGCTCGTGTGGGATCATGGTCACGGCCAGCCACAATCCGCCGAGCGATAATGCGGTCAAGGCGTATTGGTCGACTGGCGGGCAATTGTTGCCGCCGCATGACCAGGGTGTGATCGATCGTGTGATGTCGACCACCACGATTCTAAGGGCGCCATTTGCCAAGGCGGCCGCCATCGGGCAAATCGTGTTCTGTCAGATCGAGACCGACCCGGCCTACATCGGTGCCGTGCATTCCCAGGGTTTTCCTGGGCCGCGAGAATTGAAAATCATTTATTCGCCCTTGCACGGAGTCGGCGCGTCGGCTGTCAACCCTGTCCTGGCGCACGATGGCTTCCAGGACGTCGAATTGTTCGGGCCGCAGGCAGAACCCAATGGCGACTTTCCGAACGTGCCCGGACATGTCTCGAATCCAGAGAATAGCGCTGTATTCGACTCGATCATCGTGCGCGGAAAACAAGTGAGGGCCGATCTGATTTTGGCCAGCGACCCGGACTGCGATCGGATCGGTCTGGCCGCCCCGCTGCTAGCGAAAGCTGACGGCGCTTGGGCCACGATGACCGGCAATCAGATCGGGGCTTTACTGACGGAATATATGCTGGATCGCTGGAAAAAAGCGGGGCGCGTGACTCCCGAACATTACATCGTCAAGACGCTAGTAACCACCGAAATGATCCGGCGTATCACCGATGCCTATGGCGCGAAGACTTATGGCAATCTGCAAGTTGGGTTCAAATATATTGGCGGCACGATCGATGAAATGGGGCCTGAGAAGTTTATTTTTGGCACCGAGGAGTCGCACGGATACCTGGCCGGCACGTATGCTCGAGACAAGGACGCCGCGGTGGCGGCTATGTTGCTGGCAGAACTTGCGGCTCAAGTGAAGAAGGCGGGCCAAAGCTTGCACCAGAAGCTCGACTCGCTGTATTGGCAGTACGGCTATCACGCCGAATCACAGATTTCGGTGGTGATGCCCGGCTCGCAAGGCATGCAGCAGATGGCCGCGCTGATGGCCAAGTTCCGTTCGGAGCCGCCGCGAGAACTTGCAGGTCTCAAGGTCGTACGCGTGCGGGATTATCTGGGGCTCACCGAGCACGAACCGGGAGGGCCGCTGCGCCCGCTGGACGGCCCGCGCGGGGATATGGTGATGCTCGATTTGGAATTAGACGGCGTCTATGTTGCCGTGCGTCCATCGGGCACGGAGCCCAAAGTGAAATACTACATGTTCACTTACGAACCGGCTGAGATGCTGGCCAATCTCGAGGACACCAAGCTCGAACACGCCGCTCGACTGGTCCGATTGGGACAAGACCTCACAACCTTTTCAAAGACTCATGCCTAGTCGCTGCTGTAAGCAAACCAACGACATAAGCGGCGGTTCTCACCGCTTGCCGGCTGGTCGATCCTGGTACTCGCGATACCAGAGTTGCCATACTCGAATCTTTTCTTCGTGCGATACCGGGCTGCTGCCATCTTGAGTGGTTGGATCGGTCCCGGCCACCTGCGCCAGACTCATCATGGCCACGGTTTGCACTTCGACCGCGTCGCCAAGCATCGCCATCAGGGCAGGCACGAATGCCGGATTCGCAATCTGCCCCATCGCCTGAGCGGCGCGCAAGCGAACCTGCACGTCGGTATCCATGCCCATGCGCTCCAGTGCCTGCACTCCCTGCTCGACGCGCAAATGGGCGAGGCTCATCGCGGCCTCGACGCGAACCTGTTTGTCAGGCAGATTGAGGAGCCGGACAAGCGGCTGGGGATCTTCGAGCGTGCCCACGGCACCGAGCGCTCGCACGGCCGCCAATACCACGGTCTCGTCGGGATCATCGAGCAATGGGAGCAGGACCTGCGCGTGCCGGGGGTCGCCGTGTGCCGCCAGGTATTCGCACGACTGACGGCGAATTTCGGCAGAGGCATTATTGATAGCCGTGTAGGCTGTGCGCATGGCGTTGTCGGTCGATTCGATCGCCGCATCCTTGACCTCGCGGACGCGATCGGCAGACTGCGCCGCGAGTTGCTGGGCCGCGGCTCTGGCTGCGACTGCCGCATCATTGATTTCGCCATACTGTTTGATCCACAACTGCCGCAATGCAGCCACGGCCGCGGCGCGGCTTTCCGCTGCTTCCTCGACCGGGAAATTGGCAGCCGGCGGCCAACGCTCGGCCAATTGGGCGGCTGCCGTCTGGCGTGCCAGGGCACTGCCTTCGGCAATCGCCAACAGCAACATCGGGCCGGCTTGTTCCAGTGGCAGTTGGGCGATCGAGTCAAAGGCGAAATGTTGCACGTCGGCGCTTGCCTGACGAGCAACATCTTGCGCCGTGCTGACGGTATGCGCCGCAACTTGCTTGCCTTCATACGCTGCCTGCCCCAAAGTCTGCGCCACGGCCAATCGCGCTTGCTGTGACGTATCTTTCGCGGCCGTTTCGACTTCGTCTCGGAGCTCCGCGACAGTGTTTGCGAGGTCCGGGACCGTCGGATCAGTCAGGTCCTTTTGCGGATCGCCTGTCTGCGCGGTCGCTCGTTCTTTTTCCGCCTGGACGGCTTTCTCGCGTGCCGCGAAGGGATTAACCGGTGTTGTCTTGCAAGCCGCGACTGGAATCGTGAGGACGACGAGCAGCAAGCCGCGCAGGGCGGCCATCTGAACGATGCGAAGGGACTTCGTGTCCATGGGCAAATCCTTTTGCCTGGTTTGAAGTGAATTGTGTTGTGCTGGCGAATGCCTGAAGAACTGTCGGCTATTGGAATCGCTCCGCGTCCAAGAGCCACCCGCGGTGCAAAAGGCTAGTGCATTGGCCTATTACTTGGCGGGTTCCGCGAGTTTTTCTTTGTTGTCAGCCGCCATGAGCTCCTCTTTCTTCAAGGGAACCAAGGCGCTTTGCAATCCGTCAATTTTTCCGAGAAGATCGGTCTCGATTTGATCTTCGGTAAGCTCGGTATCATCGAGCCACTTGTTCACGGCGATGAGTTTCGCCTTCACGGTTTCAACAAAATCCTTGTGCGACGAAGCAGCGGCCGCGGCCAGCATGCCAGTACCGGCTTTGCCTCCGCTGGGCTCCTTACCGAGCCCCTGCAACACGCAATCGATTGCATACATGATGAGCCGTCGCGACACGGCGCGATTCGAGTTTTTTGCTCGCTCGACTTCCTGCTGGCAAACGTCCACTACTAGACGTCCTTCTGTGTCGGCAAGCGCCGTGTAGTCGACTTTACTTCCGGCCGGATACTTGAATTGGCCAAGGTACTGTGCCAGGTCGCAACGGAGTGTCGTGCGGGCTTTGCTGTCGCTGACGATTGCCACAAACGCTTTGACCACGCTGTTGTCCGGGCCGCTGTTACCCATGCTGGCCAGGACCTGTGCGGCGAGCCGGCGCATCCAATCGTGGGCGGCCGGCTCGCGAGTGCCGGGCGGATTTTGCTGGTTTAGCAAGGCAAGTAAAAGTTTCGTCAGGTCGGCCTTCTTATCGGCCGGAATCGCATTGGCGGCGGCGAAACGTTCCAGGCAAACGAGCGCCGTGGCTTTGATGTCGTCGGTGAATTTGGGAGATTGAACTGCGACCAAGAGTACCGGAAACGAAGCAGGCAGCGGCTTGGCGGAAACGGCACCGTCAATCTCCGTCTCGTTCAGGTCACCGATGACGATCATCGCGTTGACTTTTTGAGCGCTGCCGGACTTGCTGAGCAAAATGTCTTTCATTTTCTTCAGCGTCTGCTGGTTCAAATGGTCGTGCGATTCACCCGACTTACCCATCGTCAAATGAAGCTTGAGCTCTT
>JAYVCO010000529.1:0-2553 GCA_043749935.1 Planctomycetia bacterium | reverse complement strand
CGAAGGGAACGCAAATTCCGGCGTTTCGCCCTTGTGCAACGGGCCGTTTTTGATACGACAAGGGAACCCCTTCACGATTCGGGAAAGCAAAGGTGCGCTGCCAATGGACATGCACGAGCTCACGAGAGATCTGAAAGTACACAACGATTCCAAGATCGTGATGCTGGTGGCCGACGGACTTGGTGGATTGCCGCTGGTGCCGGGCGGAAAGACGGAGCTCGAGACGGCCCGCACACCTAATCTGGACGAGTTGGCTCGCCGGGGAATTTCCGGCGGCAGTATTCCGGTCAAGCCCGGAATTACTCCGGGCAGCGGTCCCGGCCATTTGGGACTGTTCGGCTACGATCCGCTCGAATACCGCATCGGCCGGGGCGCCCTAGAGGCCACGGGCATTGGGTTCGAGTTGACCGCCAAAGACGTGGCGATCCGCGGCAACTTTTGCACGCTCGATGCGCACGGCAACATCAGCGATCGACGTGCCGGCCGCATTAGCAGCGAACAAAGCGCCCCGCTGGCGGTCAAATTGCGACAAGTCAAAATCCCGGGTATCGAGGTATTCGTCGAACCCGTCAAAGAGCATCGATTCGTGGTCGTGCTGCGTGGCGACGGGCTGGGCGGCAACGTTCACGATACGGACCCCCAGGCCACCGGGGTGCCTCCGCTGGCGCCGAAAGCGGTAGATGCCGAGAGCCAGCGCACGGCCCAGGTGGCGGCCGAATTCGTGGCCCAGGGAACAAAAATCTTGGCCGATCAGCAGCAAGCCAATGGACTCACGCTGCGTGGTTTTTCGGCCAAGCCGGCGCTGCCCAGCTACGAAGAGGTTTATGGACTGAAGGCGGCTGCGATCGCGGTCTATCCCATGTACAAAGGGCTGGCCCGATTGGTGGGCATGGAAATTGTCGGCAAGGCCCAAACGCTAAGCGAACAGTTAGACGTGCTTGCCAAGGAATGGAACAACTACGATTTCTTTTTCATCCACTTCAAGTACACCGACAGCACTGGCGAAGACGGAAGCTTCGACGCCAAAGTCAAACGGATCGAAGAGCTCGACGCGGCGATTCCGCGAGTCACGGCGCTCAAGCCCACGGTGCTGATTGTCACGGGAGACCACAGCACGCCCAGTTTTCTGAAAAGCCACAGTTGGCATCCGGTGCCGACCGTGCTGGTTTCCGATGTTTGCCGCACGGATCGCTGCACAAGCTTTGGCGAAAACGAGGCCATTCACGGCGGCTTGGGCCAATTCAAGGCAAAGTACCTGATGCCCTTGGCACTGGCGAACGCCGGCCGCTTGGGTAAGTACGGCGCCTGAACGTTGATTCGCTCAAGCCAGAAAGTCGTTAGCGCACTAGCCGTGCGTTTAGCCAATCGGCATGGTCCAGTTCGTCGCCGCGATCGGCGTAATCGACCAATAAGCTAATTCGTTTCGCGCCGGCCAGATCGACCGACAGAGGAACGGGCGGCTCGCCGCCTCGAATCGTCTCGCTCGTGGCCCGTTCCTGCCAGGCGCCGCTGCCGTCGTCGACGAACACGCGAAACACCACGCTGCCCCCCTGCCCCGCTTCGTCATCGATGGCCAACTCGGCTTGAAAGCGGCGGTAGGCACCCTTGAGATCGTACGTGATGCGGGCGGGGCTGTGCATTCCCAACCCTTTCGCGTAGGGCTTGCCGCTCGCGCGCAATTGTCCCTGCAAGACGCTACGATCGGCGGCAAAAGGCCAACTGAGCGAGAGAAACGGGATGTGCCGGTAACTGGCCGGCTTCAGGTCGGAAAGATACTCAACGCGCCCGCCCAATGGTTGCAAGGCGACAATCGCGTCGGTCGCAGTTTTCAGTTGAAGTCCGTCAGGGAGTTGAAGTGTGGCCGTGCTCTTGTCGGCCGATAGCTTCAGGGCCGTCACGCGGCTGCCGTCTTGAAAGCCCACAAGAACCCTGAAACCACTCGGGGCCGCCGGTTTCAGCAGCGTGGGATTGAAGAATGCGGCCACCAGTTTATTTATCTCAAGAAGGACGTTGCCCACGTCCGTTTGCAGCGTCAGACCTTTTTCGTCCAGTCCCGCGATGGTGCCGGTCAGTTCGTCTCCGTTGTCCAAGAGCACGCGATCGGTTTGGCCGCCGGATGAGGCGATGCGCATTCGCAACTGGTCTTGCTTGGCCCGGTCGAGCGGCGGTCGAAAAATAATGCCCGCGGCCAGCTCGATCGGGATGTTCAGGCTCTCGAAAACCGACGACGAGCCTTGCAGGTTTTCTTTTTCGATTCGCAACGAAGCGGTCGCAATCATTCCGCCCGAGGGCAAAACTATTTGAATGGTTCGCGCTGGCTCGACGAAGTTTCCCCACAATTCCAGATCGGCGGCCGCGATTTCTCGAGGACCTTTTTCTTGGGAGAAGTGCAATTTCCAAGCTCCGTCGGCGGCAACCAGGGTGCCGCGAAAGGGCGGCCCATCGGTAGGAACGCCCAGAGGCTGTTCGGCCGCGAGCACAAGCCAGGGCGCCAGCGACACCATGCCAAGCGCGGCGAACATCGATGAGTAACGACGCAAATGCATTTATCGC
>JAYVCO010000528.1:0-2184 GCA_043749935.1 Planctomycetia bacterium | reverse complement strand
ACAGTCACCCGCACCGGCACGAGGCGATGACCCACTCCCACGTCCACTACCCGGACATCCACCACCGGCACGAGCATTGACCGGGAGTTTTGCAACCGTGTCTTTCCACTTAGAGACTGTTCCAGAAGGTCGAACCGCGCAGCGTTAGCCCGACGCGCTAGCGAGGGTCGATGCGGAACCCCTCGCTGGCGCGCTGTCTGTTACCCAGAACTTGGTAATCTGGGTCGTTGTGAGCCGCCATCGGACTGACCTGTCGACAATCGTTGGCCGAATATCATATCGTTCAGTCGTTGATAGCCCAGCCACAGGCTCCTCCAACCCGGAGGGCCATCGCCCTTGCGCCCGAGGTATCCACCCAACCGCGCGATCCCATCGACGAAACGCTTGACCGTCATGGTGTCACCTTGAAACTTCGTCGCGTTCGCTACCATCTCGATCTCTTCGGAGGTCGCGATCTGGGCGGCATCCGCATCCGGTTGCTCGTCTCGAGCGTAACGCAATTGCAAGATTCGGATCGCCACCACCGACAGGATCGCCAAAGCGGCGAGCATCCTTTTGGCCGTTTCAAAGCGCTGCGCTTCGATCCGCAGACCCGTCTTTTCCACCTTGTGATATTCTTCCGCGATCGGCCAACGCCATTCGTAATCGCTGACCGCTTCCAGAGCGTCCTCGATCGATCGGATCGGACTACTAGTGGCCAGCCACCAGTCCAGATATTCCTTGGCTCGATTCGTTCGTTCTTTAGCGATGGCTTTGGCTTCTGCCCAACGAATCCGCGCTGCGGCTTCCGCGGCCATGGCCACCTTCAACGGTTCTGCCAACGTCGCCGTTTTCTGAACTTCGGCCAAGGTATCGACCGCAGCTCGAACCAGCTTTTCCGCTCCTTTCGCATCGGCTTTCGCTCGTTGGGCTTCCGCTCGCGCCTCCTCCACACCCGCTTCCCAGACCCGGATCAAGGTGACCGGTATCGATACCATCCCACGTCGGTGACCATCCGGTTGCGGGGGTTGCAAGCGAACCGCCGTGTAACCCACGCACGTCGTAGCCTCTCGTTTCGGACGACCCCCGCGACTGACTACCGACACCACTTTCGTGGTCGCTACCGAGATCGTTCGCATCGTGGCGTGCAGCGACTGCAAGGGCTCCACCACCGCGCCAGTTTTCTCGTCCCGCGACGACTGGCTCACGCGACGATCGTGGCAAACCCGAATCAAGAACTCGTGTCCGAGTTGGCGGGATTGCTGCAGCGCTTCAAAATAATCCCCGCCCCGATCGCACACATCGATCCACCGACTTCCGGAGGGCACACGCCCCACACCCCGAAAACCCTTCAGCCACAATTCTGATTCCTTGTGCGGTCGCCAGGCCCGTTGCTGGCGTGTTTCGTGGGGCGGTTGCGGTCGGCGCAACTCCATGTGTTGATCGATCAAGCCCAGCATTGGTCGGGCTTGCGGATCGAACGCCAGGCTGTTGTGCTGCAACAGGCCAACCCCTTCTCCGGTTCCAATCGGCCCCAACTCATCGTGAAGGGCGGGATGGTCGGTGAAATCCACTTCCGTCGTGTCGTGAACGATCAGAACCCGATTCAAACAGGCACTCATGCGTGTTCGCGTTCGTGCGCGATGGGTTTGTTGCAAGATCTCGGGTTGGGCCCGCGGCGTATCGACGGTTCGATAAAACGAGCGTAATTGATTCCAATCGAAGCGTTCGGGATTAGAAGCCGACGGCTGATCGGCCATAGCCGTTGCGGCGTCCAACAACTGAGCATCGCGTCGCTTGTCTCCCAAGCAAACCCCACCAAATTCCGCTTCAACCCAAACACGATTGGAAGAAATAGGTTGATCCGTCATGGGCTTCCTGCCGTAAAATGGAATTCCAAACCAATTCGCCCTTACCCATTTTACCAACTTCCGGGTAACAGACAGGCTGGCGCGGCGGGCTAACCCGAAAGACAAAAACCTGACCGTTCGGTCAAGTTTTTGGGAGTCCGAAGGCCGACCGCTCGTAAAGCCCACGCCGACCGGAGCGACGAGCAACGCTAGTTGCGAGGAGCGTAGGGAGCCGTGGGTGAACCCGATTTCGACTTTCGTCGCTCACCATTTCCCCAGCATTGCCACCGTCTTGTCAGGAATGAACTTGATGCCCTGCGAGGCGGGGAAGTTCATCAGCATCTCTTGCAGTTCT
>JAYVCO010000527.1:0-2526 GCA_043749935.1 Planctomycetia bacterium | reverse complement strand
GGGAAGAATGATTTTGCTATCACCTTTCGTTCTACCTCCGGAGGCCCACCTTTTCATCTTCGCGCCAGCACCCGACCTAACTCCTTGCGAGCTATCACGTCAGCACCCGAGAACAGCGACTTACGACCTATTCGTTTGGCGAGGACGCCGGCGGCGAATTGTACATCGTCGACGGTACCGGTGGGGCAATCTTTCGTATCGTTCCCGAACCGTCTTCGCTAGTGCTACTCCTTCTCGGCGGCAGTTTGTTGGCGATTGTCGCACACCGATCGAGAGCGATTGTTCGTAGACGCGCAGAATCGACGTGAATATGCCGAGGGACAAGGATGAACGGGAGGAGAAGAGGCTTCACCCGACCCTTTTTCCTCAATACCCGGCCGCCTTCCCGCTAACTCTTCCATCGGCGACGGCGACGATTTCGCCAGTTGCTGGATCGATCCAGATGCTGTGGGCGTCACCCTGTTTGGCGGGTTTGCCGAAGTCGTGGTCGCGAGCGCGAAGTTGGTCGATCGCGGCGGCGTGTTGTTCCAAGAGGGCGGGTTCGGCGCGCACCTGGTCGGGCAGCCATTGATGGTGCATCCTGGGCGCGCTGACGGCCGAGCCGATGTCCATGTCGAAATCGATGAGGTTGACGACCGTGCAGAGCACCGTGTTGATGATCGTGCGACCGCCGGGGCTGCCGGTGATGAGCAGCGGGCGGCCGTCGCGCAGGACCACGGTGGGACACATCGAACTGAGCATGCGCTTGCCGGGTGCGATCTGATTGGGAGCGGTGCCGATCCGGCCCGTGGCGTCGGTGATGCCGGGTAGCCAGCCGAAATCGTTCATCTCGTCGTTCAGCAGAAAACCTCCGCCGGCGACGACGACTCGGCTTCCGTAAGCGCTTTCGAGCGTAAACGTCAGGCTCACGGCGTTGCGATCGCGATCGATCACCGACAAGTGAGTCGTGTGGTCCCCCTCGGGAGCCAGCGGAATCGAGCCGGCAAGTTCCGCACTGGGAGTGGCACGAGACAGATCGATACCTTGAGCCAGTTCCTTGGCGTACTGCTTCGTGGTCAGTTTATCTGGAATGGCGGTCGTGGCCGGGTCGCCGAGGTAGCAGGCCCGATCGCGATACGACCGTTTCATCGCTTCGATCATCAGGTGCAAGGTGTCTGGCGACCAGCGCCCCTGTTTCTTGAGGTCGAAGTTCTCAAGAATATTGAGCGTTTCGACCAGCGTGATGCCGCCCGAGGAGGATGGCGGGGCGCCGATGATCTCGCAGCCGCGGTAGTAGCCGCGAATCGGCTCTCGAACGATGGCTTGATATGCGGCGAGGTCTTCGAGCGTGACCAGTCCATTGCCGCGGCGCATTTCGGCGACGATCAATTCGGCGACGCGCCCCTTGTAGAATCCGTCGGGCCCCTCGTCAGCAATGGCTCGCAAGGTTGCACCCAACTCGGCGAGCACCAGGCGGCCGCCGGCTTGCCACGCTCGGCCGCCCGGGGCGGCATACAGCCGATGCAGGCTTTCGATTGCGACCTGTCCGATCGCTTCAGGACCGAATTCAAAGACTTTGCGGTTGCCGCGTCGAGGGCAAAACCTTCTTGAGCCAACTTCACGGCGGGGTTCACCACGTCACGCCACGGCAGCCGGCCGAACCGCTGATGAGCTAGCGCCAGCCCACGAACCGTGCCGGGCACGCCAACGCGGCGGTGCGGGGTGCGGCTTTGGGGATCGACGAACATCTCTCGCGTGGCGGCTGCCGGTGCGGTTTCACGGAAATCGAATACCACGGGATGAGCGTCTATTCCCGCTGGCACCAGCAGTAGATAACCGCCGCCGCCCAGATTGCCCGCCTCGGGGTAAGTCACCGCCAACGCAAAGGCAGTGGCGACGGCCGCATCGACCGAGTTCCCGCCACGCTTGAGGATTTCGAGCCCCACGGTGGAAGAGGGCTCGCTCACGCAAACAACGGCCCCGTTGCGACAGCGGACCACGTCGGCCGGAGGGATGCCATCCGGCACCGAAGCGGGCTCGAGCGCAGACGCTATTTGGGCGAGAAACGACACCAAACAGAGGGCCAACACGGCCCATCCTGGCGTCATTTTGGCGGTTTCCATAAAATTCCTAAAAAATACTTGCATGCTAGTGCCGCAGCAGTTAATCTAACACCGGTTTTCAAAGTAACTGGGCATCCCTGCCCGCGTGGCGGTAATCCTTTGAGGCGCTCATGACGATCGAAAAACTCCTCTGCCGGGTCTCCGGCATTGCTCTTCTCGCGCTCGTGGCTCTATCGAGCTTCTCTCAAAGCGCGCATGCGGTTGTCGTGCCGACGGCGACTGTTGACATTGCTTTTCAAAGCGGCTCCGAATCGGCCAATTGGCAAGCTATTATCCCGGTGACGTCGAATCCATTTTCCTGGGTTTTATCGGCGCCCGTCGACGTGTACAGCACGAACAACACCCTGTTTCTGATGGGCACGATCGATAGTATCGTGATCAATCTCGATAATGACCCGGCTGTATCGCTGCTCTTTGGCGTGAC
>JAYVCO010000526.1:0-18520 GCA_043749935.1 Planctomycetia bacterium | reverse complement strand
AAGCCCCTTCTGCAGCGAGCGGTCAATGTTTGTCGCGGCCGGTGGCTTATCGCGGTTGTGTATGGCTATGGGGCGCTGATCGGCGGGTTGTGGGCCTGGATGTTTTGGGCCGGCGACCAACAATGGCTGGCCACGCTCGTGCTCTTTGGACCGCGCTGGCTCTGTGCTCTGCCCCTTCCGCTGCTGTTCGTGATCGCGGCGATCGGCCGTCGCCGGCTGCTCGGTCCGCTGGCCTTGATTGGCGCGTTCATCGTTGGTCCGATCATGGGCTTTCAAGTGCATCTGCCGCGATGGGCTTCCGGCCATCCGCGCTTGCGCGTGTTGACGTGCAACGTCGATGAAGACCTATCGACGCGCCGAGCACTGTTGGATTTGATCGTCCGAGAACAGCCGGACGTCGTCGCGCTCCAAGAGGCTAAGCAGGGAGCGCAGTTTTTTTGGCCGCCCGATTGGAGCGTGATCTGCAACGACGAGTTCGTCGTTGCCAGCCGCTGGCCTGTTACCCAGCATGAGGCAGTCTACCGCCCTGACAATCCCACGAAGATCTGCGCAATCCGCTTCAAGGTGAAACTTCCCGATGACGAGGTTCAGTTTTTCAACGTTCATTTCCAGACGCCCCGTCCGGGCTTGGAAGCCGTGTTGAATCGTCGCACCGGTCTCGACTTCTCCCGCGCCGGCGAGCTCGAGAAAGTCTTGCGGTGGCGCGCCGCCGAGTCGGAGCGAGCCAGCGGTTGGATCGAGCAATTCGGCGCGCCGACGATCGTAATGGGCGATTTCAACACTCCGGTCGAAAGCACGATATTCCGCCGCTATTGGTCGTCGCTTGACGACGCGTTTCGCCAGCGCGGCTGGGGGTTTGGATTCACGAAAATCTCGGAGAAAGATGGCTGGAGCTACGGGGCACGGATCGATCACGTGCTGTTTACTCCGCAGTGGCGCTGCGTGCGTTGCTGGGTGGGCGACGACATCGGCTCCGACCATCTTCCACTGCTGGCCGACTTCCAGTAATTGGCTCGATTGGGCCGATTATGCCCCGGCTGCGATAATCCGCAGGCGAACCGCGGTTTGGATGGGTCGAAACGCCTGGTTTCGCAAATCGGAGTTTCGCTTGTGAAGCTGGCAACTGCCGCTGCGGCAGGCTATCCTGGAATGGTCTCGTTTCAACCGTTGCGATCCACTGCTCTTGGTGGTCATTCCGCAGAAAAAACGTATGTGCCGTCCCAATTTCGTGGTGCGCTCCCTGATCTTGGCGAGCTTCGTGTGGACTGCCGTCCTGTTCTCACCGGCCGAGGCCGTCGTTATTTACAACGCGAGTGCGATCAACAGCGTCGCGCCGGCGGATGATCCCGGTTGGAGCAACGTGGCCTATCTCGGCAACGGTTCGGCGGTCTACCTGGGCAATCGTTGGGTGATCACCGCCAATCACCTCGGCGACAACCCGGTGCGGTTCAGCGACGGCCGGACTTTCCCGATTACGATCGGCACCGACGTGGTTCTGAGCAATACGTTTGGCTCGGGCGTGTTTGGTAGGCCGGACTTGAGAATGTTTCAAATCGCCGACGACCCAGGACTGCCAAGCCTGAACATCGTGGCCCGAAGCCCGATCAGGGGAAATACGGTGATGATGATCGGCGCGGGACGCAGCGAGCTTTCGGGCTTCACTGGGTGGAGCGTTAATGCGAGCTCCGTCTGGACCAAGGTTCCCTTGTCATTCGCGAACCGGCAAGGTTACACCGTCACGGGCAACCCCGCACACCAAATGCAATGGGGCGTGAATCTTGTCAATGCAAGCTCACTGATTTCGGCTGACGGCGGCACGATTTCTTTTTCAACCCAATTCAATCACCCGGGCGTGCCTTACGACGCCCAAGCCGTGGTGGGCGATTCTGGCGGAGGGGTGTTCCAGCGCATCGAGGGCAAATGGGTGCTGGCCGGAATCATGGATTCAATTCAAGGGATGCCGGGCCAGCCAGCCTCGACCATCGTGTTTGGCGACCAAACGTTTTCGGCGGACTTGGCCAGCTATCGCGGCCAAATCGCCAGCCTGGTCGGCCGCCCCAATTCGGCCTGGCGGAATCCGTTGAACATTAACGACGTCGACCGTTTTGGCGGCGTCGAGCCCTTGGACTTGCTCTCGGTCATCAACGCGCTTACCGCTTCTGGATCGCACCCACTGACGGGCTCGCCGTCTGCGACCGATGGGTTCTTAGATACCAACGGCGATGGCTATCTTGATCCGATCGATGCCTTGCAACTTATCAATTTTCTCATCCATGGCACTGCCAACTCGTCCGCTTCGTCGCAATCGGGCATCAACCTGGTGCCGGAACCGTCGAGCGCCGCATTGGCGTTGATCGCGCTATTGGGCCTGGCTGTCGCTCGTCGCTTCACGCGGCGTCGCAAGAGCCAGTCGTAGAGTCGCAGCCCCTTTCAAGGGGAACGGGTTCAGTCTAATCCCGGCTTCGCGGAGATCTCGGGTGATGCTGTTTCACGCCACTTGATATTGATCGTCGCTTCTGGAAATAGTTGCCTTGCCCGCTCGATATATTCCGAGTTTCTGATCCGCACTTCTTCATCGCGAGTGTCGCCAATGGGCACGTAGAGATTGAAATATTGTGGAAAGAGCTGCACCAATCGCAGCAGGTTCCAATGGGGAGAGCTGATTGGCTGCCCTTCCTGCCACGGCGCTCCGGGTTCGTCAAATTTGTGGTCTATTTCTTGAAGAAACGCGAGTCGCTGCTCCATCTGGTCTCGACGCCATTGGAGCAAAGCCGGAACGATGCCGAAATAAATTAGCGTCGCAAGGAGCACGAGCAGGACTGATCGCCGCCAGCGCCGATAAATTTCGGTCGATCGAAACAGACCAATCCGCCTGAAGGCCGTGGCGAATAGTAGTCCCGAAATGATCAGTGCGATGGCGTTGTTCGAGCCATAGGGGCTGATCGTCATCCCGACGACTGCCAGCAGCACCGCCAGAACAACCAGCCAATAGATGCGTTTGGCGGGCTGTTTTTGGCCTTCGCTCATTGGGCGGACCGTTTATTTCTTATTTCGCACTCGCCGCCGCGGCTTTGACCTGCGAATGGTCCGCCAGGAATTCTTTCAAAGTCTCGATGAATTTCGGCCGCGAGAATGCATTCATGTGGTCGGCGCCTTCCAGAACTTCCACTTTCAACGCGGGCATGACCTTTGCCATTTCGTCGACGCCGACCTTGAGCGGATCGATTTCGCCGATCAGGGCCAACGTCGGGACTTTGTTGTTCTTGAGCTGTTGTTCAGAAACGGCCAGGCCGTGCATGCCGCGAATGCAAGCCGACAAGGCCTTGGGATCGTTCACGAGCAGCAGCATCTGATTGATCCCTTGGATCTGCTCGTCCGAAGGCTGCGGCCGATTGGCGGGCGTCAGGTGCTTGATCAGCGGACCAATGCCGTTGCCGGCGTCGAGCGAGTCGGCCAGCTCGGTCATGAAGCTCGCTCGAGTGTCGTCGGCCTGCGACCAGCCGGCGCCGCCCAAGGTGGCCGTGATCACGCGCTCGGGGTGCAACGTCATCAATCGGCTCGTCATGAACCCGCCCATCGAATAGCCGACCACGTGGGCCTTGGCGATTTTCAAATGATCCATCAGCCGGGTCACGTCGTTGACCGTCTCGTCGCCATACTGCTTCGGGTCGTGGGGCTTGTCGCTGCGGCCATGCCCCCGATTGTCGAGCGCGACGACCTGATAGTCCTTGTTCAACTTGTTGAGAATGCCCGGCACTCCCCACTGCGTCTGAATGCTGGCCGTGAAGCCGTGGATCAACACGACCGGCTCCCCCTGCCCTTCGACGATGTAATGAATCTTCACCCCATTGGAGTCAAAGTATTTGTCCTCGGCAGCCTTGACGCCCGTGACAAGCAGAGCACAAAGCGCAACAGCGCAAATGATTCGACGAAACATCGCAGAGGGCCCTCGTAAAATAAGTGACCGTGTAGGAACTAGACGGCAGGGCTTGGGGGGAGCCCAGGAAATATTAATGTAGGCCGGGGAGGGGCGGAACTCAAGCTGGGGGGCGTGTCCGTGGTGTCTTAAATGTGTGTTGCCGGGAGGTCCGCAGGTCTTTGGCGATTGCGAATGTCCTTCCGCAGGAACACCACCCATAGCCCGGCAATAAGAGTGATTTTAACCAACTTTTCTATTAGGCTTTCATCCCTAGCCAGCACGGCCGCACTGAAGGCGCAAAGGGGAACTCCCCAGAGCAACAGTGTCCCCAAGGAAAACTGGAACCAAGGGCGTCTTGGGGTGAGTGTCATCGCTTCGCGTCGCGAACAAAGTTGGCTAACGCTTTCCAAGTGGCCCATGCGGCGATCGCCACAAAGATTAGCACAAGCAGAAGAAAGAAACCGATGATCGGCCGACCCATCCATTGGAATCCGGGTGGGAGAACATTAACGAGCCATTGGATGATTTCCCGATCTAAGGTCATTCCGGGATTGTAGCAGCGGACACGAGTACAATACGAGCAATTCGCTGAGTTTGTACCGCCCGAAACCGAATTTCGCTCTACTGGCGCGCTGCCAGCGTCAGCCCCTTATCCAGCGCGGCTGCCAATTCATCCACGTGGGCCTTTGTCGCGTTGAGCGGCAGGCCGGTGCGGATGACGTTGGCGTACAGACCTCCTTTGCCGATCAACACTCCCTGGCGTTTCGTTTCTTCGAACACGTCGAGCACGGCTTGCGGCGCGGGTTCTTTGCTCTGGCGGTCTTTCACCAATTCGAGTGCTTGCATCAGCCCCATGCCGCGCACGTCGCCCACCAGCGGGTGTTTCTCTTTGAGCGATTCCAGTTTCTCGCGCAAGTACGCACCGACGATGCGCGCGTTCGTTTTCAAATTTTCCTCTTCGATGACTTGCAAAGTCGCCAGCGCCGCTGCCATCGAAACCGGATTACCGCCAAACGTGGCGAACGTGATGCCCGGATACTTGTCGGCGACTTCCGGCGTGGCGATCGTCACGGCCACTGGCGCGCCATTGCCCATTCCCTTGGCGCTAACCAGCAAGTCGGGCTCGACGTTCCAATGCTCGATGCCAAACCATTTATCGCCCGTGCGACCCCAGGCGGTTTGCACTTCGTCGCAGATGAACAACCCGCCGTATTTCCGCGCGATGCCGACGGCCCGCTCGAAATAGCCCGGCGGCGGCACGATGAAACCGCCGGAGCCGATGATCGTCTCGGCCATGAAGGCCGCGATTTCGCCGGTCGTGCAGGTGCGAATCAATTCCTCGATATCATCCGCACACGCCAACTCGCAGGAAGGATATTCGAGCTTGAAGGGGCAGCGATAGCAGTAAGGGGCGTGGGCATGCACGACGCCCGGCACTTGGGCGGGCAGCCGTTTCCAGGGTGCCTGGCCAGAGGCGGCCAAGACTTGTGCCGCGCGGCCCGAATAGCTGTGTCGCAATGCGACGATTTCGAACCGTCCGGTGGCATGTTTGGCGGCCGCGATCGCCGTCTCGTTGGCTTCGGTCCCGCTGCTAGTGAAAAAGCTTTTCTTCAGCTTGCCCGGCGCGATCTGCGCCATCCTTTCGGCCAGCTCCGATTGCGGGCCGTTGGCGTACAGCGTCGAAACGTGCGACAAGGTTTTAACCTGTTCGACAATGGCCGCCACAACCTTGGGGTTGGCGTGGCCGACGCTGATCGTTAACACGCCGCCGAACGCATCCAAGTATCGCTTGCCCGTGTCGTCCCAGACGTACATGCCCTCGCCGCGCACCAGGGCCAGCGGCTGCTGGTAATACATCGAGACGGCAGGGAACAAATACTCTTGATGCTTTTGAACGATTTTCGAGGGACTCATGGCAACTCTTGGTGCGTTTCGAAACGGCGCCGGACAACGTATGGTAGTCTAGGCACGCAGAGACAGAATGCAAGGCAACTTGGGCCGCTGGCGACGGACGTTGACTTCTCGCGATCCCTAGGCAGGGCCCACGAACGTCGGGTAAACTGCGTGCCCGCAAACCCGTTCGACACTCCGGCGAGGAGCCGATTCATGCTTCAATTGGCAGCGCAAATAGAGGCGGCCGTCGCGACGATCCGACAGCAGTGGCAGGGAAAGCCGCGTGTCGGAATCATCCTGGGCACCGGCATCGGACCCTTGGCACAGCAAATCGAAACCGAAGCCTCGATCGATTACGACGCGATTCCCCATTTCCTCCGTTCTACCGCCACCGGACACCGCGGCCGGCTGGTTTGCGGTACGTTGGCCGGCGTGAGCGTGATGGCGATGGAAGGCCGTTTTCATGCCTACGAGGGTTACAGCCAGCAGCAGATCACGTTTCCGGTGCGCGTGATGAAGGCGCTGGGAGCCGAGTTGCTGATTGTCACCAACGCCTGCGGCGGCATGAATCCGAACTTTGCTTCGGGCGATATCATGCTGATCGATGATCATATCAACCTGATGGGTGGCAATCCGCTGCTCGGCATCAACGACGATCGACTTGGACCCCGTTTTCCGGACATGTCGCGGCCGTACGATCCCCAGTTGATCGAGCGAGCTTTGGAGATCGCGCGGCGCGAGAACTTCGCGGCGCACAAGGGAGTGTTCGTGAGCGTCTTGGGTCCCAATCTGGAAACGCGCGCCGAGTATCGTTTCCTGCGGATGATCGGCGCCGACGTGGTGGGCATGTCGACCGTGCCCGAGGTGATCGTGGCGGTCCATTGCGGCCTGCGCGTGTTGGGCTGCTCGATCGTCACCGACATGTGCCTGCCGGACACGCTCAAGCCAGTCAACGTGGCCGAGATCATTTCCACCGCCAACCGGGCCGAGCCCAAGCTGCGCAAGATCATCCTCGGCATTCTGGCTCAAGAAGCGGCCGGCTAACGCGATGGAAGACGCTAGCCGGCAACAACTCGATCGCGCCGTTCAGGCGATTCGCAATCGCTGGAGTGGTCAGCCGCGCGTGGGAATCATCTTGGGCTCCGGATTGGGAGACCTGGCCCGCCAGATCGAGGCCGATGTTAGCTTGAACTACGATGCGATTCCACATTTTCCCACTCCCACCGCGCCGGGCCATCGGGACCAACTGGTTTGTGGCAAGCTATGCGGAATTCCGGTGGTGGCTATGGAAGGCCGCGTGCATCTCTACGAAGGCTATACGCCGGCAGAAGTGGCTTTCGGCGTGCGCGTAATGGCCGCGCTGGGCATTGATTTGTTGATCGTCTCGAACGCCTGCGGCGGGATGAACCCTGGCTACCGGCCGGGCGACGTGATGGTGCTCGACGATCACATTAACTTCACGTTCGGAAATCCCCTGGTCGGACCGCACCCGGAAGGCGTCGATTGCCCGGATATGAGCCGGCCCTACGATCCTCGCTTGATCGAGCGGGCGCTAGCGATCGCGAGACGAAACAACTTTGCTGCCCACCGAGGCGTGTACGTCGGCGTGATCGGACCGAACTACGAAACGCGCGCCGAGTATCGCATGTTTCGTCGGATTGGCGGCGACGCCGTGGGCATGTCGACCGTGCCGGAAGTGATCGCCGCCGTGCAAGGCGGTTTACGCGTGTTGGCGCTTTCGATTGTCACGAACGTCTGTTTTCCCGACCGATTGCAGTCGACCGACGCTCGGCAAGTGATCGACGTCGCGGTAGCGGCCGAGCCCAAGCTGCGTGCGATCGTGCTGGGGATCCTCGAAGCCGAAGCGCGCGATGAGCGACAACCAAACGCTCAGTAAATTCAGATCAACATGCCGGCGATGCAAGCCGTCATGAAGCCGGCCAAGGTGCCGCCCAGCATGGCCCGCAGCCCGAGCCGTGCCAAATCGGCCTGTCGATTGGGGGCCATCGCGCCGATGCCGCCCAGTTGCACGCCGATCGACCCGAAATTGGCAAACCCGCACAGTGCGTATGTCAGAATGACCACGCTGCGCGGGCTGAGGTCTTGCTCGCCTTTCATCAGCTCGCCTAATTGCATGTAGGCGATAAACTCATTGCTGAGCATGCGCGTGCCGAGCAGCTCCCCTGCCTTGAGACAGTCGCCCCACTCGATTCCCATCGCCCAGGCAAACGGGGCGAACAAATAGCCTAGCGACTGTTCCAGTGTCAGTTCCGATCCCAAGAGGCCCAGCGGCCACTCGAATGCGAACTTGAACATCGCGATCAAGGCCAGGAAGGCAATGATGATGGCGCCGACTTGCAGCGCCAGCTTGAGTCCGTCGAGCGCGCCGACCGCCGCGGCTTCGATGGCGTTGATCGTGCCGGTCTCGACCTCCACGACCATTCGGCCCCGAGTCAGGGGTTCTTCGATCTCGGGTTGCATGATCTTGGCAATCACGATCGACGCCGGAGCAGCAATCACGGAAGCCGTGACCAGGTGGCCGGCATCGATCCCCATTTTCACGTACGCGGCCAGCACCCCGCCGGCCACGGTGGCGAAGCCGGCCATCATGATCGTCATCAGTTCGGATTGGGTCATGGTGCTCAGGTAGGGCCGCACGACCAAGGGGGCCTCGATCTGTCCCAGGAAGATATTCGCCGCCACCGAAAGACTTTCGGCGCCCGAGATGTTCAATGCGCGTTGCATCACGACTGCGGTCAGCCGCACGATCCGCTGCATGACGTGAAAGTGATAGAGGATCGACATCAGCGAAGAAAAGAAAATGATGCTCGGCAAGATGCCGAAGGCGAACGTATCGAGCAAGAGCAGGCCGTCGTCATCGCCCTGGCTGGGCAACCCGAAGACGAACACGCTTCCGGCATCGACGAATCCGAGCAGCGAAGTAAAAACATCGCCGAGCTTCGCGAACAGCGCTTGACCTGGTGCTGTGCGAAGCGTCAGGTACGCGAAGATAAACTGCAAAGCCAAGCCGCCGCCGATGGTCCGCCACTGGATGGTCCGCTTGTGCGAACTCATCAGCCAGGCCAAACCCATCATCACAAACAAGCCGGCGAAACTGACGAATCGTTCCATGGCGCGCGTGGTCTCGTGCTGGCATTGATGGGCATGAGCGGAGAAACCTCGAGGGTTAGCACCCGCTTCCCAAGACCATGCTATCAGAAGCGCACACCACGGCGAAAGACGAGTGGGTCACCGAATCGCCCCACTCGGTCATCAACACGCTTCCCCGGGCGGGGAAGCCTTCTATTGCTTTATGCAATCAGCGTCGCGTCTCAGGCCAATGTCGAGCCACCCGTCAGTGCATCGAGCAATTCGTCATCGAGCCCAAGATCGTCCGAAATCTCCTCCCCGTTGGAAATGACCGAAGGAGTGGTGGCCTCGCCTAGTTGCGCGAAGTACGAGACGGCCGATGAATCCCCGGAGCTTGGGGCCGACAAGCTATTGGCAGCCCACGAGCCGCCCGAACCAGAACTGGTCGACATCGCAGTCGACAAAGCCGAAGCCACAGCCGCGCCAGCGCCACCCGTTGCCGGAGTGAAGGGCCCAAGCAGCGGGATGCTGATGTAGTCGAGCTCGCCGTTGCTGTTGCCAAAGTTGCGAGCATAAATCTGGTCGGTGGCGTCCACCTGATCGTCTTTGTTGACATCGTAGATGTTCGAGACCGCGACGGTGTAGGTGTGGCCCAAGCTCAGATCCGATTCCTGATGGTTGCGGGCCGAGATTTCATCGGTGGCATCGACAAACGACGCGTCAGGATCGTTCCCCAAGCCCGTGTCCCCCGGCGAACTGCCGAAGTAGAAGACGTCGTTGGCAGCCAGGCCCGAATCGGCATTGGCTTTGACGATGACTTCCAACCACGTGCCCAATATCTTCTGATCGGGCCAGAGCAACTCGATTCGATCGTTGGCTAACACGCCGCCGATAGTTGTCGAGCCAGCCGGCCGCACGAGCACGCTGGGCAGGTTGGCGCCGCTCAACGTGGTCCAAGTGCTGGGCGAATTCGAGGCGAACGGCCCGCTGACCTTGAACGTGAAGTCGGACGCGGCGTTGACCTTCATCGCGGCGTGATTACCACCGGCGGTCAGATCGATCATGATGCCGTTGATGCCGTTCGTGTACCCCGAAACGTTGGCGAAGGTATTCTCTCCGGCGCCGGGCAGCAGGGCCGCCTTGTCCGGAGCAATCGCCTCGTCGTGGGCAATGGCCGGAATGCCCGAGTAACCATCGTAGGCCGAGTCGGCGTAGAACAGCTTGCGAGCGGCGACGGTGCTGTTATTCGAAATATTGATCGTGCCTACGGCTGTCGAGCTGTTGAGCAGGCCATCGTTGGCCACGACGTTGACGGTTTCCGAGGCAACCCCGGGCCCGCCGCTGGTGTTGTGATAGGTTACCGTGCGCAGCGCCGCCTGGTAGCTGGCGATCGAACCGTTGCCGCTGAGCGTGAGCACGTTTGCGGCGAAACTCTTGCTAATTCCAGGCGTGCCTGATGCGTCGGCGTCCAGCACGTCGCCCGCATGCGGGCTATTCAACGTGATCTTGATCGAAGCGAGCGTGGGGTCGTTGACGTCGATGACCGTGGCCGCGATTGCTATCGGGATCGCGGCTCCAGCCCATGTTACGCTGTTATTGATTCCCGCGCCGGCTCCGTTAAGGTCAATCGCGGGAGCTTGATTGTTGATCTTGCGAATCGCGCCCGCGCCAAAATTGCCGTCGCTGGCGCTAAAGACCAGGCTTCGGCTCGGTGTGGGAGTGGACCCGTTGCTGTTGTTATAAGTAACGGTTCGCAACGCGGCCTGGTAGTTGGCCGCCGTGTCGAAGCCCGTCAGCGTCAAGATGCCGGTGGCGATGTCGAAATTGCCCGAGATCGTTAGCGTGTCGGAGAAGCCAAGGTGATCGTCGCCGGAGACATACCCGGAAATGGCCACTTTGGCGCTGCTTAAGAAGCTGCTGTCAGTGTCGGTCACGGTGACCCCCGCATCGGCCACCACGATGTTTGTGCTGGAATAGGTCAGGTTTGTGGCCGTAGTGACGACGACCGGCGCAATGTTGCTGTCGAAGTTGGCAGCACCGATATGATTCAGCGGGCGCGTCCCGAACGAGACTGGCACGACGCTGGTCGCGTCACCCAACCCAAATTCCGGAGCCGAAGTGGCGACTTCGTGATCGCCCGCGACCCAGTCTGAGGCTTGCCATCCCAAAGTATTCCCGGAACGGCCGATGTAGGATGGCGTGAACCCAGTCGTGGGCACGACCAGTGAGTTTGGCGTCGACGTGTTCGTAAAGCCGCGGGTATCCGAAAAATTAATGAACCCATAGCCATTGTCACCGGGCGACGATGTGCCGTTTGTCAGCCCGCTGACAGAATCGAGCACGGTGAAGTCGCCGCTCAATGTGCCCGTCAGTCCCGGGTCGAGATTGTCGCCAGGGCTGATCGGGCTGTTAGCGTGCACCAACAAGTAGGTTGCCGAGGGGTGGATCATGTCGACGTCGTTCGTGCGAACCAGTGCGTTGTGGCCGACGATACTGCTGCCGAAGGAGCCAAGGTTATTGCCAAAACCCGCGCCAGTCCCGATTCCCGTGTTATCCAGAACCGCCGCGTGCGGGTCGACTAGACCGTTGTCCACGTAGGTGTTGTCCTTCTGCAAAATCACGAGCATGCCGTTCGATCCCGTGTGGGCGCCAGAAAGATCGAACGTTTCGATCACGGTTCCAGTTGGGTAAGTGTCATTGTTGATGCTGAAGCTTCTGGGTTGTCCGGTCACGCTGATCAAGTAGGTGCCGCTGGGAATGGCGTAGTTCGTCGTGGAGGGTGAGCGAAACTCGAGGTACGAGTTGGGCTCGTCCTGTCCCGGCGGGTTGAAGAACAGCTCGTTGATCAACAGCGGAGAGGGGGCGACGATGTTCAAGTTGATCGTGTTGCTGGCGTTCAGCGCCCCGCCTTGTCCGGCATTGCCAAGATCGTTGGTTGTGATCTGGACCGTGGCCGCGCCGGTGTAGTTGTTGGCCGGCGTGAAGACCAGACCGTTGATCGCCGCGTTCAGATTGGCCAGCGTTCCGCTGTAGGTCAAAGAAGCGGTGCCATTGCCGCTGCCAGTCAAACCGCTCAGGGATGCCAACGAGAGGGTGCCATGCGTAGCGGTCAAAGTCACTTGCTCGATTCCACTGCCGTTGTCATCGACGTCCGAAACGGAAATCGCATTCACTTCGGCGGTCGAGAATATAAAAGACACATTCTCCACGGCGCGTTGGATTCCGCTCGGCACCGCATTCACCGGCGCGTCGTTCACGGGATTGACCGTAATGGTGAACGTTTGCGTCGACGAAGTGTCGACGCCAGCGTTGGCGGTTCCGCCATTGTCGTGTAATTGCAAGGTGACGGTCGTCGACCCGTTGGCATTTGGAGCGGGAGTGAACGTCAACACGCCCGCGCTCGAGACGCTCGGCTGGACGGAAAACAGTGCGTTATTGTCGTTCGTGACCATGAAATTGAGGGCTTGCCCGGCCTCATCTGCCGGACCCGCGGAGATCGAGATGGCGCTATTCACGAACGACTGTGCGCCAGAATCTTCGAGAACCGTGCGGTTTGGTCCCTTTACGAATGAGGGCACGTCGTTCACGGCCGTGATGTTGATCGAAACCGTGGCGGTGTCCGTCTTGGTCCCGCCAGTTCCGTTGTGTCCCAAGTCGCTGACGAGAACCTGAATACTACCGGCCCCGGTTCCGTTCAAATTGCCCGTTGGCGAGAACGTCAATCCGTTGAGTGCCGCGTTAAGATTGGCCACCGTGCCGGTGTAGGTGAAGTTGGCACTGCCGTTGTTGCTGCCGGTCAAACCCGCCAGCCCGCTAAGCGAGGCGGTTCCGCCGGTGGTTGTGATCGTGATCTGTTCGCTATCGCCCGCTAGAGCATCGACGTCGACGAAAGAAATCAAGTTGCTGTGAGCCGAGTTGAACGCGAGCGAGGTGTCTTCCAACGTCGATTGGGTTGCACCCGGCGAGGAGATGACCGGCGCCTGATTCGCGCCGGTCGCGTTGGTCGTGATCGTAAACGTCTGGGCCACCGAGGTATCGACGCCGCCATTGGTGGTGCCCCCGTTGTCGTGCAATGTCAAGGTGATCGTGGCCGTGCCGGCAACGCCCGAAGCCGTGAACGTGAGCGTGCCCGTTGGACTGATCGCCGGGCCGGCGGAGAAGAGCCCTGTGTTCGTGTTGTTGGTCACGATGAAGTTCAAGACTTGCCCCGATTCGTCGGCGGGGCCTTTGGAAATGCTCGTCGCCCAACCGGCAACCGTGGTTTGCGCTCCGATCGTTGCAGGCACGGATTGATCGATTCCCTTGACGAAGGAGGGCGCATCGTTGACGGCCGTGACTTGCAACGTGGCCGTGTTGGTTGCGCTGCTGAAGGCGAAATACGATCCGTTGGACGAAGCGTCGTAAGTGCCGCCGGATGTGCCGGTCGACTGATCCCAGGCCCGGAACGTGATTGCGGGGTTGATCGAGCCGTTAAAATTTGCGTTCGGCACGAAACGGACGCGCGTGTTGGCGTCGGATGCGAGCAGACGGGCAGCCGTACCGGACGGAGTCCCGAATGCCGTCCAATTGCTTCCGGCGTCGGTGCTGAACTGCCACGCTCCATTCGAGTTGTCAACCGCCGTGACTGCTATCCCTTGTTTGAGCTGGCCCGGGTCGCTGATCTTGGTGCCGCCGAGCCGCGAGATGAGATCGGAGACTAGTGTGCCCGTGTTCGCTCCGTTGCCGACGTCTTCCAGAATGCCGTCCAACGCGGGATGAACGCTCGTATCTAAAACAGGTGCGGCATTGGGCGCAAAGTCGACGCCGCGAAAGACCTGGTTGGTGCCCGCCGTGGCGATCGTGGTTACCGTGCCCGTTGGCGCCACGTCGTAACCGGTTGTATCGACGTAGGCATACAGCGATCCGCCCGCTCCGGAGCCGCTGCCGGTCGAACCGTACATCGTTACCGTCGGGGCGGCCAGCGACGACGAGGAATTCACGGCGCCGGTCAACCCCCGTATGCCCGGAGCAGTCACCGAGCCCTTGTTGACCCAGTTCGACCCTTCGAGCGAATACTTCGTGATTTGCCCATTGGCACCGGGAGCAACGGGATTGGTATCGTCCGTGACATACAGCGTGTCTGGCGCCGTGCCGCCAACGCCCGTATTGAGGTGCGCAAAGAAGAACGCGCTGACGTGGCTGCCCGTGATTGGCATGCCGGGAAGATTGGTGATGGTATTGGAGCCTGAGGTAGGAAGTCCACTGCCGACGGTCGCTACCGAAAAGCCGCTGGACTGGCTCGAGACGTAGAGCTGTCCGTTGTTGATGACGAGATTGCGAAAACTGTTGGTGCTGGCGGCACTCGTTAGAGCCGTGCCGCTGAAGGAGCCTAGGGTGACGTACTCCAGCCCCGATTTTCCGCCTGAAGCCCAGAAATGCGTGCCGTCGTCGCTGGCCACGCTGCGAGGATTGTCGGTCGTAGCGCCAGGGAAGGAGGAAATCAAAGTGGACGTGTCTACCGTTCCATCGATCGCAAGTCGACCGACCGTGCGCGCATCGGGAAGACCGGAGAGGGAGCCCGCCGCGGGAGGCGTGTCATCGTATCCCAGGAAAACCAGGTACTGGCCGTTGGTCGAACGAGACAGCCCACCTTCGGAGACCGCGGTGCCGCTGGCAATCAAGGCGTGATTGGATCCACTGTCGGATGTGGGCAGAGCAATCGATTGCACCAACGTTCCGGACGGCGTGTATTCATCCATGAAGACCTGGTTGCCCGTATTCGCCAATGGGTCGCCGCTTGGATCGCCGACTCGGTACACGACCACATCGCCGCCCTGAAGAACCGCCATCAGGGCGCGCTCTTCCAACGCTTCGAAAGTCAGACGAAATTTAACTTGCCGCCCGTGGCCGACAGCGGAAGTGCGCAACTTCTTTGATCTGGAGGTCTGTTTCGCGGGCATTCGTGAGGACTCCCTGGTGTTTTCTTCTATTCCGTGAACGAAAAATCGGCCTCAACTGGCGCGAACTGCGGCAGGACCGAAACGATTGGCTTGTGGTGAGTGCTTTGCGCCAAGGCTACGGCTGAAGCACGGAAAACAGTAATTGGCAGCAACGTATGCCGGGATGATTAAGTTATGCCGAGGGGCAGATTAGAATTGTGTGAGAATTCTGGATCCGCCGTTTCTTGGTGCAACGGCTATGCGAGTGGGCAGCTAAAAAGTGCCCTCGGGAATCATCTCGCCGCCGTCGCGCGAAGCGAGCGCCCGCAACACGATCACGTCCATGCGCTCGGATAGAAACTGCACGGATCCATCGCACATCAGCGCTTGCGCCCCACCGGGATGCTCCGAAAAAATCTCATCCGCCGTAAAAGGCGTGGCGTCACCGACGTTGAGTGGTGGGTCCGGCAGATTGATTTGGTATTTGATGGCGATCGTATTTCTTCCGTCCGCCCAGGCGCCCCGAGGAAGATTCTTGACCGTGTTGTAACCTCGGCCTGTAAGCTCGGCTACCGCCATGGTGTTCGAGAGTCCGTCCGTGATTTTTCTAAAGGTAATCTTGGGAGACACGTGGATCCCTGGCAGACTCTTTTGATCGGTAATGTTCAACAGCACACCGCCGTTGTGGGCATAGTTCTTGCTAGTCACGGGATTGGCGACTTTGTCGTTCGGGCCGTCGATGCCCGCGTAGTCCATGACACCCATCCCCTCGCCGTTATCGAATTTATTGTTGTACGGAGGAAAATCGCCGAGTCGGTATTCCTCGGTCCGGCAAGGCCCCAGTCGGGAGGCACTAGGACAAATGAATGTCGATATGACCTTGTTGGTCGGGCCTGACAGATCGGGCATATCATTGGGCTTGGCCGTCGGCGGCTGGTTCATCACCAACACCGAGGCCAAGTTTGATTCTTCCATGAAGTCGAGAATGAGCGCGGCCCAGTTCCATTCGTCGCACCTGTAACAGCCCTGTTGGCCACCGGGCGGAAGCGAGCCTTTGGCCGTCGCATAGTCCTGCAACGCCAGCCCAATTTGTTTCATGTTGTTGGCACATGAAGTGCGCCGCGCGCTTTCGCGAGCCGATTGAATCGCCGGCAACAGTAGCGCCACCAAAACGCCGATGATTGCAATCACGACGAGCAGTTCGACAAGCGTGAATCCTGAAGCACGGGTTTTCTGAAGCCTCGAAACTGCCAATCGCATTGATTCTGCTTCCGTGTAAATGAAACCCGACAAAGACCCAGCTTCGAGATGTTCTTGGCCGCCGCAGACTTTCTGACGGGCAGGATGCCCGGGGAGCAAGAAATGGTTTTAGGCAGCAAGCGTTAGCAAAGTATGAGCAAATAATTTAGATCTCGTGATCTCTTCGTGAGCCTGCCAAATCCTTGTCGCTTGCCGCGACTTTAGCGCGCTCATCAACTTCTCATAAGTTGCTCATCATGAACGCGCAATCGAACCGTAGAGTGTTCCGGTTTGTGCCTTCTAGCCAAAGTCGCGCTAATGAACAGGCGGATTATCTTGACTCGCATCGCCAGATTCTCGCTCTGCATCTGCTCGTGTGCCTGCGCCCCGCTATTGGCTAGCCCTGCTTGGGCCCAATTGCGCATCGGGACCTACAACGCGGCAACCGACACGAACCCGAGTGGCGATGTGGCCCGCGCCGGCATGTCAACGGTTTTGCAAGGCATCGGCATCGAGTCAATCAATGGAATTCAACGCCCGCTCGACATCTTGTCATTGCAGGAGACCACTTCCAGCCTGCAAGGCGCGTCCTCGATCGTGACGATCTTGAACAATATCTATGGTGCCGGCACGTATGCGCGGTCCACGTTGGTCGGGGCGAGCACGGATCAAACGACGCAAGCCGTGATCTTCAACACGCACACCGTGCAACTAATCTCGACGACCGATATCGCGGCAAGCGCGGCGCGCGATCCAATGCGATTCGAATTCCGGCCGGTCGGATATGACAGTACGGCCGATTTCTATCTCTATTCCAACCACTACACGTCCGGTTCGTCCAACAGTAGTTTGCGAACGCCCGAAGCCCAAGCCGTTCGGTCCAATGCCGACTCGCTAGGCGCCGGGGCGAAGATCATATTTTCGGGCGATTTTAACGTGCAAAACAGCTCTGAGCCCATGTATCAGGCGCTAACTGGCATCGGTGGCACTGGCCGAGCTTTCGATCCAATCAATACTCCAGGCAATTGGCACGCTAACTCTGGCTTCGCCGCTCTGCATTCACAAGCCACGAATGTCACCGGAATCAATAACCTAACCGGCGGCGGTCTAGACGATCGGTTCGATTTCCAGTTGAGCTCGAGCGCCATGCAAAGCGGTCAGGGAGTCAGCTACATCGGGCCCAACGTGCCGAACCTGGCAGTCGTGCCGGCCCAGAACTCTTATCATGTGTTCGGCAATAACGGGACGGTTTACAACAGCAGCATCAATGCCGCGAGCAACACGGCCCTGCCAGCTTCTCAATATAGTCCCACTGCGGGTCAGCCCACGCGAACGGACGTGCTCAATGCATTGTCGACAGCGAGCGACCACTTGCCCGTGATAGCCGATTATCAAATCCCGGCCAAAATGAGCGCCAGTGTCGGCAGCGTGCCCGCCAAAGTCATCTTGGGAAGCACGCCGAGCGTGGGCGTTTCGGTCTCGAACGTTGCCCCGGTCGCGGTTTCTATCGGGGCCGACGAGCTGACATACGTCGTGGCAGGCACGGGCGATGTGAGTGGCCTCCACGGCGGAACCGCCTTGGCGCTCGCGGCACCCAATGTCCACAATCTCTCGCTTGCCACCGATAGCCTGGGCGCACATTCCGGGTCCGTGAGCGTTACCAGTTCCAGCGCGTCGGTGGCGAATGGCACTTTCAATCAGTTGATTAACTACGACGTACTCGATCACTCAGCCGCTGAATTCGTCAACCCGACGGCGATTCACACATTGAACCTTGATTTTGGCACGCTCCACTTGGGCCAGAACGCGGCTTTGCAGACTTTCCAGATCACGAATCTCGCTGGCGGGTTTCGCGCTGGACTCGATCTCACTGGCTTCACCAAGCTTGGCGACAACACCAACCGCTTCTCGAGCGACGTCTCGCTCTTTTCGGATTTGCTCAGCGGATTATCGACCGATCCGTTTCATGCTTCGTTTGCCACCGATCAGTTGGGATCGTTTTCCACGACCTACTTGCTCAATCTGGCGGACTCCGCCGACGTATTTGGCGGTACCGGCGGACAGACGCTGGCATTGAACCTGACAGGAGCCGTGATCGTGCCCGAGCCAGCCTCGTGGATGCTCGCCTTGCTTGCGGCGGCGGGCGCGCTACTGGCGCGGCGCGGTCGAAGAATTGGCACAAGTTGCATTCGCGCTAGGTTCGTTCCGCCGTGCACAGTTCGTTAACCGTCAATGGACGCAGGCGGCTGAAGCGCGATCAACACGGATGACTTATGCGAAACACACAGGTCTCTCATCGAATCTTTACGCAAGAAGTTTAGGTTTTCCGTCAGACTATCACCCTGGTTTACCTCGCCACCACGTACATGCAACTCGAACTATTTTGGAGAAACGGCTAATGAACAAATTTCCCTTTCTGAGCGTCGCGGCTGCTGCCGCTGCGGTTTCAATTTCGGCAATC
>JAYVCO010000525.1:0-2397 GCA_043749935.1 Planctomycetia bacterium | reverse complement strand
GGCGGCGACCTTCTGGTGCCAGGCAATCGGACCGGGCAGATCCCAAGTGTTGCACCAGACCCATAAAACGAAGCACACTGCGTTGTCCGAACGAACTATCAGGCGTCTCGCCCAAGTTCTCTCGGTCCGCCACTCGGCAATGCAGGGACTATTGTAGCGTTCTCTTCGGAAGGAGAAATAGGCGAGGAAACGACGTCAGGAGCGAATGGCATTGCCGCCATCTTTTGGGCGCCCTCGCGATCCCGAAATCACAATTGCTTTCTCGGAACGCCAACAAACCACCGGTTTTCAAGGCGATCTGGCCAAAGCCGCTGTCGCCGTACTGGAAAAATCGTTGACACCGGGAGGGCTGCGTCGCATCAACTCCGCGAATGAGCGGACCGGGCTATCGATCGTCGATCAAGCTGCCCGCGTGACAAACATCCCTGGCGATCAATCCGCCAGCAGAAACTTCAATCGCGGCGCCGATTCGTAGAGTTTACGCGCGCGGTGACCCAGGCCGGGGAGCACAACGACATCGGCTACGCTTCTTAGCTGTTGGGCGCGGCGATTGGTCGGATCTCTGTGCGTCGCCAATTCAACTTGGATGCGTTCGATCGAACGCACTATCCAAGGCATTTACAGGATTTAGATCAATCCCGTTCAAAACGTTGCCGCCCAGCGGATGCCGACTACGTCGACGTTGGGGAATAGGGCTAGCCACCAGCGTTCGTAGTTGATCATCAACAGGCTTCCGCCCGGCAACGAAATATTCACGCCCGCCGTGAGGCGTCGCACGTGCGGGGCATCGCTCAAGATCATTCGATGGTCTTGGCCGTCGTACCGAGCGAGCAAACTGATCCGCGGTTTCTCATAGACGCGCAGTTCGCCCTCGACATAATAGCCCGAGGTGCGATCGCTGCCGATCGTCGGGGGGGACGGGAAGGATGCAACGAACGTGTCCATGTCTCGCCGAGCATACTCGGCTTGCACGCGAACGATATCTTCGTAGTGGGCGGCAATATCGAATCCGACAATCTGATAATACAGCCCGGGCGTAAACCCCGCGACCGGAAAGTTGAACTGTCCTCCAGTGATCGAACCGCCAGCGCGAACATAGTGGTTTCCCAATGTGACTCGTCCGCCCGCGGAGGGCCGAGAGTTGTTGTCGACGTAGTCCCGGCTCTGCAAAAAATCAATCCCGAGGTTGTTTCCTTGCAACCCGTTGACCAGATAGCTGTCGATCGTGACGTCCAGATCTTGATCGACGGGCAAGGAGGCATGAAAATTGGCGCCTTCATCCGCATAGGGCATTGGCAAGACGGCAACGCCAGTATTCGCCACACGCTGGCCCATGTTGAAAATCAAGGGTGGTGTCACGGTGCGAAAGGCGCCGGGACTCACTTGAGCCGAAAAGGCGCCGAACGGCACGATGAACCGCCCGGCGTCAATGTTCGCCTGGACTCTTGAATTGGGGTTTTGGAACCATTTGGCCAGATCGAGCCGCAGAGTTGCCTCAACAACCTCGACCCGGCTGACGATTTCGTTGTGGCAACTGATGCACGCCGTCACTCGGCCGCTGACGACGCCTTGCGGTTGCCAGGCGGCTCCCACCCACAGTTCGGGAAAGAATCCAGGATTCTGCAAACTGTCTTTCGTGCCTCCGCGCCAGAGCGGTGAAAGAACGCCGTATGCCGAAAGAGTGGGCTCCTCCGCTTGCTTCTCCGATTGCACTGGCGCCGCGGCGCCGGGAGCATTGGCGCCGTCAGCTTGCGCGGGATCGGTCCCGGCTGCCAGGTACGCGGCAATAGCATCCCAGTCGCTCGACGGAATGTTCGCGCCGGCCTTGGAGGCCATCCGCCGAATCGTACTCCGCCAGCCACCCAAGTTTTTACGCTTTGACAGTGCCCGTTGCGCGTCGTGGCAACTCGTGCAATCGCGGCTGAAAGCCTCGCGACCGGCTGCTACCTCGGCCGAACTATCATCTTGCGTTTGTCGAGATAATGCGGGCGTGCCGTCGTCCGGCTCCGGCGGCATGGGTAGCGGCATTGATTGAGTTTTTTGAGAATCGCGATCGTCCGCGAACACATTCCAATCAGTTTTGCGGATGCCGGCGTGCGTTTTGGCGTCCATCCGCCGTGTCGGCGTTTTGCGAGCACCCGGGCTCTCGCGGCCAAGTAGTGAATGTAGCCAACCATCTTGACGAGCGCCGTCATTGCCGAGATCTTCATATCCGGCAGAGACGAGGGGTGAACTGCCGGATTTTCGTGGACGAGAGACGGCAGGCGCGGCAAGCGGCCCTGGCGCGAATGCCGACAATTCACTGGGTTCCTCGTCTGGCAATAGCCCGGTGAACGCTCGAAAAAGCAGACCGGATTCGACTTCCTGCAATTCAGCCGGCTTACTTTCGCGCGGGGA
>JAYVCO010000524.1:0-4871 GCA_043749935.1 Planctomycetia bacterium | reverse complement strand
TCCCCCGCCAGTGTCAAAGAGCGTCGTTTTTCGCTATTTAGAAGAAACGGCCGGGTTGATGCCGCACTCGGCTTGGGCCAGCAGGTGCTGTCTCTCGTTGCTGTAGGCCGCTTCGACCAGCAGTTCCGACACCCAAATGCGCGCGGCCGAACTCGTCCCATCCCATTGAAAGATTGGCGATCTCAGCTATAGATAAGCCGACGTCGGCCGCTAATTATCAGCACGTTTTCGGTAGAGAATCAAAAGTCCTCCCTAAACGACTACCGTTCCGACGGCATCAACGCAGTCAAGGAGAACAACGATGAAGTACATGATCAGTTGGTTCGAACGTCCGCAAGGATCGCCTATGGAGTACGAGAATGCCCAGAAGCGGATTCTGGAGGTTTTCACTCAATGGAAGGCGCCCACCAATTTCAAGATCGAGTTGTTCGTGGTGCGGGTGGGCGAGTGGGGTGGCCACATGTTGGTGGACTGCGACGATCCCTTGGCGGTTCACAAGGTATGCTCAACCTGGCCTTCTTTTGAATTCCAGGCACGACCAGTGATTGCCATCGAAGACGCTGTCCGGGTCGAACAGGAAGCGATTGCCTGGCGCGATGGGCTCAAACGCAAGTAACAAGAGAGAGGATCGTATCGCCTTCACATCGTGTGAACTCGCGACACGATCCTTTTGTCGGCCTGGCCTTTTATTTGCGGTGGCAGCGACTTGCCGGGACACTCAGACGGTCTCCTCAAAGGGATGGGTTTCTCACGCAGGCGCCGTACCGCTGCTCGTGCCAAAAAAAGATCTTGCAATGTTCGAACGCGAATTGACGCTCTACAAGTTCAACCTCAATTACCTAAAACTGTTGGCGGCCGATATTGATGAGGCGGGCTGGGCGATGGCTCCGTTCCCTGGCGCCAATCCGCCGGTGTGGATCATGGGGCACCTGGCTGTGGCCACGGACTACGCCGCGCGCCTGCTGGGACTCGATCGGGCCTGCTCACGCGAGTGGCATCTGAAGTTCGCCCCCGGAACGAAACCGGAGGATTTGAAGTCCCCATTGCCAAAGAAGGAAGAGCTGCTGGCCGCCATCGAAAATGGCCATCGGCGTGTGAGTGAAGCTGCCCCCAAGGCATCGGCCGAAGCCATGAGCCAACCACATACAATCGAGCTGCTCAAGCCCACGGTTCTCAAAACCGCTGGCGACGTGCTGGCGCATTTGATGTGCACCCATGTGGCGTTCCATCTCGCGCAGCTTTCGGCCTGCCGCCGCAAGGCGGGCAAGGGCCCCGTTGTTTGATGCATGTTGGAGAGACGCAAGCCGCAGCGCCTAGGGTGAGGCGAATCATTCTCGGCCAGGAGACGAACGTGACAACGGTTTCTGAAGCACTTGCTCTGGCCAAGGCCAAACACAGCGCCGGCCGCCTGCGGGAGGCCGAGCAATTCTATCGGGAGGTTCTGCAAGCGGATCCCGTCAATATCGAGGCACTCTATCTTCTCGGCGTGGTGTGTCACGTATTGGGAAAGCCGATGGATGCCATCGCGTGTCTGGAACAAGTGGCCCGCCTGCGGCCGGATTTCGCCGAGGCCCACAATCTCTTGGGAGTTGTGCTGGCGCAGCAGGGGAGACTGGACGAAGCCGTGGCCTGTCACCGCACGGCGCTCGTGCATGCCCCGAACGACGTGGAGGTGAACGGGAACCTTGGCAACCTGTTGAAGCAGCAAGGAAAACTGGACGAAGCTTCGGTCTGCTTCCGGCGTATCCTGGAACTGGTTCCGAACAGTGCCGAAGCGCACAACGTTCTGGGCGCTATCTGTCAACGGCAACAGAAACTCACGGAAGCCATCGACCACTATCGGCGAGCCGTTGAGATACGCCCCGACTATGCGCACGCGCACAACAATCTTGGTAGTTTGCTAGCCCAGGAAAACAAACTCGACGAAGCCCTGGCATGCTACCAGCGCGCGTTGGAGATCAAACCGGACCTGGCAGAAGTGCATTACAACATGGGTCTGGCAATGGGTAAACAGAATCGCCCCTATGAGGCGATGGCCTGCTACCGGCGGGCGCTGGCGCTCAATCTATGCTATGCCGCGGCCCATAACAGCTTGGGTCGGGCCCTTGCCGAACTGGGCAAGCTGGACGATGCCATTGCATGTTACAGACAAGCGATTGCGATTGAACCAAACAACCTCGAAGCCGACAACAACCTGGCCGTGGCATTGGCCAACCGGAATCGAATGCACGAGCCAAAGGCTTGGCATCGACTGGCCGAGTTGTTTTCCAGTTTGCAAGCCGCCGAAAAACAAGTCCATTCTCAAAACGGCGAGGACGGCGTCATCGAAGCGCTGTTCGCCGAACTGGGAACCACGAACCGATTCTTCGTGGAATTTGGCTGTGACGACGGACGAGAGTGCAACGCGGCCTACTTGCTCGAACGGGGCTGGAGCGGACTGCTGATGGACGGTGAGGGGATTTCGAGCAATCCTCTCTGCCCGGTGCGCCAAGAATTCGTCACCGCCGAAAACATTAACGACCTGTTTCGCAAACACAAGGTGCCAGCGGAATTCGACCTCCTTTCGATCGACATTGATGGGAATGACTTCTGGGTTTGGAAACAAATCACGGCCCGGCCGCGAGTGGTCGTGATCGAGTACAACGCGAATATTCCGCCGAACGAGCGCCGTGCGATCGCCTACAGTCCGAGGTTTCACTGGAATGGCACCGACTATTTCGGCGCTAGTTTGCTGGCCATGAAGGAACTGGGCCAGCGCAAGAGGTATACGCTGGTCTATTGCGAACGCACGGGGACGAACGCGTTTTTCGTTGCCAATGAACTTCTGCCAGACGGTTTCGAATCGCCCCGGATCGAAGAGATTTATCGGTTGCCCAATATCTTTCGCCAGGGCTCGCGGCATCCGCGGGATACGACGCGAACCATGATTGATCCGTTCGCAGATGCTCCCTAGCAGCGGATTTTGTCATACTCGATCCGTCTGAAGGCCAACGTGGTGTAGGAACGGAAAATCCTGGTCCTGTGTACCAGCGTGGACATACTCGACAAAATGAGCGCCGTCGGAAGACGTGATCACGGTGAGAATCGCAGTTGGCTAGCTGGGGCGTTCGCGCCCCATTTGCGTCAGATTCAGCTTGATTGCCCTGAAATTTGCTCCCCTCGCGCAGATCTTCTAGCCAGTCGACCTCTTCTTCAACCCCATTATTTTGAAAATGGGATCAGACGGGCACCAGTTTGTTCTGCTCTCTTGGAGCTTCATGACTCCAACGATAGCCAGGAGCCCTAAACCAATGGGCTGGCTAATCCAATAGGCAACTGCAGTCAGGACGAGGATCAGAATCCCTTGAACGAGCGATCTGTAATTCTCGACGTACATTGCTATTTCCTCCGGCAGCATTTGTTCGGACAAATACAACGCCCAAGCCTAAGTTTACGATCTCGCGTAAGCTAAAAACAATACCGATCGCTCGTTTCCATTGTCAGGCTTATAGAGGACTAGAGCCGAGGCCGGCAGCAACCTATTGGCGCTGCGGTGGCGTAGCCGTGTCGATCGCCTTGCCGCAGACCGAGCGGAAGCCGAAGTGGCTGTCGTGAAACAGATCAATCAGCGTCACGAGGTGCCGCACCGACCGTCCCAATCGATCATCTCAAAAACAGGGTGATTTTCTCGACGTCCAAGAAAAGGGTTGGCATTGCTGGGACAGCGGTGGGACTTTCAATGTACACGGAGCGAGCATGTCAAATCGGTCATTGAGTGGCTCGGTCACGGATGGTAGGCTGTTTGTAGATTTCCTGTTGATTTGCGCCAAACATCCCAGCCGAGGTGCGCAGTGACGATCGATTTGAACGTCAATATCGCGTCATCCGAATTCAAGGCGGATCCATTTCCGTTTTACCGCCGCCTGCGCGAAATAGCCCCCGTCTACCGCGTTCATCTGCCCGATCGGCAGACGGCATGGCTGGTGACGCGCTATGACCATGTGGTGACCGTGCTCACGGACGAACGGTTCGCCAAAGACGTCTTTCGCGTGCTCTCGAAGGAACAGCTAGCCGCTTCACCGTGGATGACGAAGCTGTTGACGCCGCTGCTCATGCCGCTGGCTCGCCACATGCTCAACCGTGACCCACCTGATCACACCCGGCTGCGGACGCTGGTGCAACAGGCGTTTTCGCCTCGGTTGGTGGAAGGCATGCGAGGCCGCATCGAGAAGCTGGCCGATGAACTTTTGGACCGAGTCAAGCACCGTGGGCGAATGGACCTCATCGCCGATTACGCGTTACCAATCCCCACGACGATCATTGCCGAGATGCTGGGCGTGCCGGTTGGCGACCGGCACAAGTTTCATCGTTGGTCGAGTGCCATGTTGTCGGCCGGCGCATCACGCTTTGGCCTGCTGTGGGCGATGCCCAGCGCCTGGCTTTTCATGCGATACATTCGCAAGCTCATCAATAACCGGCGAGCCGACCTTCGCGATGACCTGATCAGCGCTCTAATCGCCGCGAAAGAGGCCAACGAAAGTTTGAGCGACGACGAATTGCTGTCGATGATCTTGCTGTTGATCGTCGCAGGACACGAAACCACGGTCAACTTGATCGCCAGCGGCATGCTGGCGCTGTTGGAGCATCCCGACCAATTGGAAAGACTGCGCAACGATCCGGGACTGATTAAGTCGGCAGTCGAAGAACTGTTGCGATTTACTGCGCCGGTCGAGACGGCCACGGAACGGTTCGCGCGCGAAGAAGTCGAACTAGCGGGTGTGAAAATTGCCAAAGGAGACATGGTAATCGCGGCGATCGCCTCGGCCAACCGAGACGAAAGTCAGGTTGCAAACCCTGACGCGCTCGATATCACTCGCGAGCCAAACAAGCAC
>JAYVCO010000523.1:0-4771 GCA_043749935.1 Planctomycetia bacterium | reverse complement strand
GGCAAAAGTGTCGGTCGTGGCATTGACGCAAGTGGGCTTTGCGATGGTGTTCGACGTGGTGATTTGGGGGCACGAATTCAGCGGCATTACGTTGGTGGGAATGGCGTTGGTGATGGCGCCGACAGCCTGGCTGCTGGTGAGCCAGGGGCGCATGGCCATCGAGGATCTTTAAAAAAACACAGAATCAACCTAGGATGGATTGGCCGCCCTTTGACGTGCTTTGGTCTCGAGAAGCGAGGTTTTCTGGTTGTGAAGTCGCTGCAATCGCATTTGTTGATCGCCTCGGGGGATCTGGCCGAACCGTTTACCCGCGCGGTGGTCCTGTTGGTCCGTCACAATGACGACGGCGCGCTGGGCCTGATTCTGAATCGCCGCACCACAGCCTCGCTGAAAGATGCCTGGGTCAAAGTCAGCGAGGTACCTTGCCATCGCGACGAGGCGATCTTCTTGGGCGGACCTTGCGAAGGCCCGCTGGTGGCCCTGCACACGCACGAGTTCCTGTTGGAGCTGGAAGTCATGCCGGGCCTCTACTTTTGCGCCGGCAAGGACAAGCTAGAAACCTTGGCCACGCAGAAAGCGTCGCTAGAGATCAAATTCTTCGCCGGCTACTCGGGCTGGAGCGCCGGACAACTGGAGGCTGAAATCGAGCGCGGTTCTTGGTCGGTGATTCCGGCCAAACCCGAGCACGTGTTTCAATATGAAGACGAACTTTGGGCACGCATGAACCGGCAACTGGCCGATTCGACATTGCGGTCGGCTTTGCACATCAAGCACACGCCGCCAGACCCGTCGTTCAATTGAGCCGTGAGACAGCCGCGGACTAGCTGCCCGTTGAGTAAATCAACAGGCTTCCTAGGCGGCCATCCTCTGCGGTTCGATCTCTTCGAACAGGTTGACCGTTCGCAACATGTTGCCCTCGGCATCGTAAAACTGGACCAGGCCGACGTCGATCATCCACATGGCCAGGAAGTCGTCGACCCGATAGCTGCGGGCGACATAGCGGCCCGAGTCGAGCATGATGCGCTCGTCGAGATCGGAGAGGCACTCTTCGGCGACGTCGAGTTCCAAAAACGTGCGGAACACGATGGTACGGATCTGGTCTGCATCGGGACAAATCGTCATGGCTCGCAACCTCCTTGTTGCCACTGGTTTTGGCTTCCTTGCCAAAACTCACGCGTGGAGAAGTCTACCCGCTATTCATGTTTCCACGAAGACGAAGTTTCTCGGGCCACAAGCGGTTTTCGAGAATAACGGCAAGCAATATCAACCGAAATTGGCGAGCTGGAAAACCTGGGAAGGGGCAAATTCTTTCAATAGTCGGACTTCTCGCGGAAAGCTCGGAATGGAGCAACCTGCTGATTGACCACACTCGCCCGGGCTGTCATTCTGGGTGCCAGCACCGCCGGCAGTGTCATTACCAACACCGCGGCAGCCAACCCCGAACGCGAAACCCTGCAAAGGACACTCAAACCATGACGGTACGGACCATCGGCAGCGTCGACGAATTGCGAAGCCTCATTGGCCAAGAGGTGGGCTCGAGCGATTGGATCGAAATCACGCAGTCGATGATCGAGGCGTTTTCAGATGTCACGCGCGACAAGCAATGGATCCACATCGACGTCGAGCGGGCCAAACGCGAGTCGCCTTTTGGCACGACCATCGCCCACGGGTTTCTTACGCTCTCGATGCTCAGTTGGTTGCACAGCCAATCGGTGCGCGTCGAGGCCGGTCAAAAAATGTCGATTAACTACGGGCTCAATCGGGTGCGCTTTCCCAATCCGGTTCGCTCCGGCTCGCGCATCCGCTCGCGCACCGCGGTCAAGGCGGTCGAGGACTTCGAAGGTGGCGTGCAAGTCACGTGGCTGATCACGGTCGATTTGGAAAACGCCGAAAAGCCCGCACTCGTCGCGGAATGGGTCGGACGGATGTATCGGTAATAGCGGAATCCGATGTTCACCACCAGCCAGCCGCAAAGCGGCGATTGTTATTAGACAAAGGCGGAAGCCCTTGACTACTAACGAGCGCCTCCTTCGGGGCGGAGCAAACAGCGTGGCGGCCGACCTTTCGCGCGAAAAACCCTGCAAAAGCAGCCTTTCCGGCAAGCTGGCAGGCCCTCGTCGCGGCCAAATTCCGCCCGGCGCAACCGTTACCGGCCGCACATTCGCGCGCGTCAGAACGTAAAACTAGCATGAACGCTCCAGGTAGGCCGCGAAATCTCCGCGTTTTTTGGGCGTCGGCCATTTCGTGCGGCAATATGACCTACATGTTGATAGTGAAGAGAACGTTTGCCAGACACGCCTCTTGTGCTTCCGCCAGTAGTCCTACCGAAGTTTGACTCTGCGAGCGGGGGAACGACAAAGGATTGCTGGCCGTACCAAACGCGCAGCCCAACAGAGGAGGGGCACACGTATGCTTGTCTTATCTCGGAAGGTCAACGAAACGATCATTATCAACGACAACATCGTGATCACCGTGGTCGATATCCGCGGCGACAAGGTCCGGCTCGGAATTGAAGCTCCGAAGGACGTTCCCGTACACCGCCAGGAGGTCTACGACGCGATCAAACGCGCGGAGAATCCCGGGGCAGTACGCAAGGCAGATTCATCGAATCCTTAAAGGGAGAAAACCCAAATGGCTACGAAAACCAAAAACGAAAAAGCAATGAGCAAATCGGAAGTCACCGCCGCCCTGAGCGAAAGCACCGGGTTGACGAAAGCCCAAGTGACGAGTTTGTTCGACTCGCTGGCCACGTTGGTCGGCAAGAATCTCCAAACCGGCGGCCCCGGCATCTTCACCGTGCCCGGCCTGTTGAAGATCAAGGTTGTCCGCAAAGCGGCCACTCCGGCGCGCTCGGGCATCAACCCGTTCACCAAGCAAGAGACGACCTTCAAGGCCAAGCCGGCCCGCAACGTCGTTAAGTTGCAAGCGCTCAAGAGCCTCAAGGCTATGGTCTAAGGGCGGTGGTCTAAAGGCGAGCGTTTTAGAAAACAGAGACAGCCGGGAAGGAACCTGGCTCGTCAGGCAAAAGCTGCCCCCTCACGGCTCGAGCAATCGAGCCCGAGGGGCAGCTTTTTTTTATTGGGTGCTGCCAGAGGCGTTTGGCTAACCAGTCTCAGAAGACTGGATCCTCACGGCCAGACATCCCGTCACGCGGATCAACTCGAACACCGCACGCCAGCCGTCCAAAACAGATCGCTACACGATTGCTCTTCGGAACGGCCACAACGGCGTGCCAACGCGGCTCTATTGAGCCAGTCTCTCATCAATCTGAAGTTCTAGGGCGCGCCACGAAGCCGCATGGAGCATGTGCCCCCCCACTTCACATTGCACGCGCAGAACCAATTCCGGCACGTTCTTTCCGTTCGAATGCCTGACGTGTCTTTGGGCTATTTTGATGTCTCGGTACGTCTCGGGAATCTTCGCCATGAAATGAAATCTCGGGGCCAGCTAAAAGATCAGTTTTTCGCGAACGGCAAATCATAGGTAGGGTGGAAATCCACGGGCGGGGTTGGAGATTTCCTTGATGGTAACCGTCATCCTAGCGTTCGCTTTTGCCGCGGCGACTCGAACGCCGCGCATTTTGCAATCGATTTCGCCAATCTTGCCTGGCGCCCAGTGATCGTCGGAAACGACGATCGCCCCGTTACTATCGGTCGGCTTGGTTACTTCAAATGCAAAACGTTCGGCAGACCCGTTCAGTACGCGGTGGCGGATTTCGGCAGGTTCGCACATGCTGGCGCTAAAGCCTTCAACGACAAAATCGATCAATGCTGACATTTTTCGTCTCTCTGGAAACAATGGAGCCGTAACAGGAGTGACTGGTGGTGAGTTAGTTTGTTGGCGGAAACTTCGTGACCGCATCCATCCTTGTTTTGCTGGTGACGCCCTTCGCGGTGAGTTTCAATGAGCCGTCTTTTTCAACGGAGACGACCTTGAATACCTTACCGTCGGCGTCCTTCACTTTATCACCCTGTTTGATCTCATCGACCGATAACATGGTTTTCTCCTCGGGGCATCAATCCATATGGACCCCCAATCCAGCGGGGGATGGTAGCGGGATCAGCAGCTTGGAACAATACCGATAGCCACTCTCGAAGCGAGGAGCCGGCAGCCGCAGGCTTGAATCCAAGCCGGGCCGCAATAACGGCCAGCTGCCCAGAAGCGTTACAGGATTATGCAAGTGCTGGCAGTACAATCGATCCGTTTTTCACAATTGTGGGCCGAAGGCCCACAAAAGAAGCCGGCAACCTGGCCCCGCCCGACAGCACTTGCATAATGTTTGATAGAAACGGTCCTCGCGAACCATTTCTAACCTACGAGGGGCGAGCGTGACTTATGAAACCGCGATTCGAGCCAGTTTGGCCGAAGTTGAATTCAGAGCCACACGATTGATGGAAGCACCAAGTCGCGTCGAGATTGAGCGGGTTACTTGAACCGCTTCCTCAGCATCCACATCAACCCACAAGCTAAGACGGCTAGCACTCCTGTACTTGGCTCAGGGACATTTGCCACACTTGCTAGGCGGAATCCGATATTGCTGCGCTCGATCGTCGGGAGGCCGTTGCTCCGATTCGAGGATTGCAAGTTGGACGCGCCGCTGCTGAACGAACTGCCCCGCAAGCCCCGAGAAACGAGGTCAAACAAGGATTCGTTCCATTGATAGACGTTTCCACCCATGTCGAACGCGCCATAGGGACTTGTTGTGCCCGTGTACGCGCCCACGTCGGTCAGGTTGCCCACGGCGCTATTGTAGTTCGCATGGTTGGCTAAC